>JAOPZO010000250.1 GCA_025964065.1 Solirubrobacterales bacterium
CGCGCAGGCGCCAGACGGCGCTCCACGCCGCGCGGACGCGGCTGGCAGCGCTCGCAGACGTACGTCCCGCGCCCGCCCACGACGAGCTTGACGATCGGGGTCGCGCAGGCGCCGCAGGGCTCGCCCCGCCGCAGGTGGACGAGGAACTCGTTCTGAAAGCCGCCGTAGACGCCGTCGGGGTGCCGGAAGTCGTCGATGGTCGCGCCGCCCGCGTCGAGCCCGGCCTGGAGCGCGGCGGTGATCGCCTCGGCGAGCAGGTCGTACTGCCGCGGCCTGAGGGTGCCGGCCGGGCGGAGCGGGTGGACGCCCGCGCGGTGCAGCGCCTCGTCGGCGTAGATGTTCCCGACCCCGGCGACGTGGCGCTGGTCGAGCAGGAACGCCTTGACCGGCGCCCGGCGGCCCCGGGCCAGCTCCCGCAGCACGGGGCCCGTGAGGCCGCCGTCGAGCGGCTCGACGCCGAGGCGCGGCGCCCAGAACGCCGCGAGCGCCTCCGGCCCGAGCACGAGCTCGCCCGTCCCGAAGCGCCGCGGGTCGCAGAACGCGAGCTCGTGGGCGTCGTCGAGCCCGAGGGTCACGCGCCGGTAGGGCTGGTCGACCGCGGCGTCGTAGAGCAGCGTCCCGGTCATCCGCAGGTGCATCAGCAGGTGGACGTCGTCCTCGAGCGCGAGGTCGAGGTACTTCCCCCGCCGGTCGAGCCGCTCGATGCGGCGCCCCTCGCAGGCGTCGACGAGCGCCTCGGGCTCGAGCGGCAGGCTCCAGCGCGGGTCGTGGACGACGAGCGCGTCGAGGCGCCGGCCCTCGAGCCGCGGCGCGAGGTGGCGGCGGATCGTCTCGACCTCGGGCAGCTCGGGCATCGCCCCTCGAGGCTAGCCGCGCTTCACCGCCCCGAGCAGCGTCCGGGCGTAGCGCTCCATGCGCTCCGGCGGGTAGCGCACGGGGTCGGAGAGCGTGAGGCGCGCGGCGTCCTCGCCCAGGGTGATGAGCAGGCGCGCGGAGAGCTCCGGGTCGAGCCCCTCGGGGCCGCCACGGGCCTCGATGCCCCAGGCGAGCACGGGCTCGACGAGCTCGCGGATCGCCGCGCGGCCCTGCTCGATGCGTGCACGGATCACGGGCGGGGCGCCCTCGGGCGGGAACAGCACGAGTCGCCAGAGCGCGGGATCGGCGACGACGAGCGCGGTGAAGGCGGTGATCGCCTCGAGCAGGATGTCGTCGGGGTCGCGCTCGGACGGGAGCTCGGGCACGAGCGCCTTCACCTGGGCGAGCGCCCGGTCCCCCACGCGCTCCACGAGCGCGTCGAGCATGCCGCCCAGGTTGCCGAACTGCGAGTACACGACGGTCCGCGCGATGCCGCCCTCCCGGGCGATCCGGTCGATGCTCACGCCCGCGAAGCCGTCGGAGAGGACGACCCGCTCGAGGACGTCGAGGAGCTGGGCACGCCGTTCGGGGGCCCGGAGGCGGCGGCTCATTCAGGCCCTGGGCCGGCTGAGGTCCAGCGAGCGGACGAGCGGGCGGAAGACCTCGGCGTCGACGCGCTTGAAGTCCGCCGCGGGGGCGAGCGCGTCGATGACGACCTCGCCGTCGAAGGCGTAGACGTGGGTCGAGCGCACGGTGCGGGGCTGGCCGTCGATCGTCTCCGTGCCGCGCAGGACGACGGCGGGCCGCCCGTCGACGCGGACGCGGTCCCGCTTGAGCTCGACGAAGCCCGGGTCGCGCTGCTTCGCGGCGCCGACGAGCGCCTCCGCGGCGGCATCGAGCTCGTCGGGCGTTCCCGGAAGCGGCTCCGTGCGGGGGTAGCGGAAGACGGTGATCGCGGCGCGGCCCGTCGCGACGGAGGCGACGAGCGGCGCCTCGCCCGTCCGCAGGTCCCAGCCCGCAGGGGCGGTGAAGGCGACGCCGGCGGCCGGGAACGCCTGCGGGTTGGCGCCGAGCGGCGGGCCGGGGGTCACGACGTCCGGCGGCGGGGTCGGGTCGTTGCCGCAGCCCGCGAGCAGCGGGGTCACGAGCAGGGCGGCGAGACGGCGGCGGGGGGCGGGCACGGGCCCGCCGATCCTAGAAGGTCGCTACGCCTGGTCCTGGGTGGCCCGCGGGTGCGCGCGGAAGTACACGTCCTTGAGGCGCTCGGCGCTCAGGTGCGTGTAGATCTGGGTCGTGGCGATGTCGGCGTGGCCGAGCATCTCCTGCAGGGAGCGCAGGTCGCAGCCCCCGGCGAGCAGGTGGGTGGCGAACGTGTGGCGGAGCGTGTGCGGGCTCATGCGGTCGTCGAGGCCGACGGCCTTCGCGTGCCGCTGGACGACCTTGTAGAGGCCCTGCCGGGTGAGCCGCCCACCGCGGCGGTTGACGAAGAGGTGGCGCTCCTCGCGGAGGCCGACGAGCTGCGGGCGCCCGCTGCGGAGGTAGAGCTTCACGGCGGCCACTGCCTCGCGGCCGACGGGGACCATGCGCTCCTTCGCCCCCTTGCCGCGGGCGCGGAGCGCGCCGGCGGTGAGGTCGATGTCGGCGAGCTCGAGGTCGATGGCCTCGCTCGCGCGCAGGCCGCAGGCGTACATGAGCTCGAGGAGCGCGCGGTCGCGAAGCGCCGCGGCGTCGTTCCCGCTCGGGGCGCGCAGGAGCATCGCGACCTCGTCGCGGGTGAGCACCTGCGGCAGCTTCTGGGACTTGCGCGGGGAGCGCAGGTCGGCCGTCGGATCGTGCTCGATGATGCCGTCGCGGCGCAGGTGGCGGTAGAAGGAGCGCAGGCAGGCGGCCTTGCGCTGCAGTGTCGCGGGCGCGGCGGGCGCCTTCTCCGCGCTCCCGGCGGCGAGCTCGTCCATCCAGCCCGCGAGCTCGGCGTGCCGCGCCTCGAGGACGTTCACGCCGGCGCGGCCCAGGAACGCCCCGAACTGCAGGAGGTCGGAGCGGTAGGCCTCCAGCGTGTTGCGGGAGAGCCCGCGTTCGAACTCGAGGTACGCGAGGAAGTCCAGGACGTGTCCCGACATGGAGTCCTGCGGTGAGACGGGGACGACGGCCATGGGTGGGTCTTCCGCCCGCGAGCGGCCGACCCTGCCGGTGCAAGCCGCCTGTCAGCGCAGGCGGTCGCGGAGGAGCAGCAGCCCGATGAGGGTCTTCGCGTCCTTCGTCTCCGCGATCGCCGTGTCGAGATCCGCGAGCGGCCGGCGGACGACCTCGATCCGCTCGTTCTCGCCGGAGTCGGCCTCGCCGTCGGTGAGGTCCGTCGCGAGGTAGACGTGGACCTCCTCGTCGAAGGAGCCGACCGACGACCAGTACGTGTGCAGGTGCTCGAGGCTGCCCGCGACCTTCCCGACCTCCTCGGTCAGCTCGCGCGCGGCGGTCGCCTCGGGCGGCTCGCCGTCCTTGTCGAGCAGGCCGGCCGGGAGCTCGAGGACGTCGGGATCGCCGACGGCGGGGCGGGGCTGGCGGACAAGCAGCACATCCGTGCCGTCGTGCGCCACGACCGCGACGGCGCCCGGGTGCCGCACGACCTCGCGCTCGACCTCCTCCCCGTCGGCGTCGAAGCGGAACGTGTCGACGTGCACCGAGATGACGTGGCCGTCGAAGACCTGCTCGCCGCCCGTGCGGGTGAAGGCGCGGGGGCTCGTCACGCGGCGACCGCCGGGGCGAGGCGGCGCCACTGCTCGCGCGGCAGGCCGGGGCCGTCGTGCAGGAGCTGGAGGCAGACGTGGTCGGCGCCCGCGGCCCGGTGCTCCTCGACGCGCGCCAGGATCGCGGCCTCGTCGCCCCAGGCGATGAGGTCGTCGACGAGGCGGTCGGAGCCCGCGCCGAGGACGTCCTCGTCGCCGTAGCCGAGCTGGCGCCAGTGCTCGACGTAGTTCGGGAGCCCGAGGTACGACTTCAGGTGGCCGCGGGCGATGCGCCGCGCCGTCTCCGGATCGGTCTCGAGCACGGCGCCGAGCTCGGGCGCGAGGAGCGCGTCGGGCCCGAGCTGCTCGCGTGCACGCTCCGTGTGGGCGACCGGTGCGAGGTAGGGGTGGGCGCCCAGGGTGCGCTCGGCGGCGAGCGCGGTCATCTTCGGCTTGAGCGCCGCAAGGACGAGGTGCTCGCGCGGGACGGGCACCGCGGCGGCATCGAGGGCGTCGAGGAAGGCACGCATCTTCGTGAGCGGCTTGCGGTAGCGGTGGTCCTCGGCCTGATCGACGATCACCGCGTGCGAGACCCCGAGGCCGAGCAGGAAACGGTCGTCGTGGTCCTCGTTGAGTCGGCGGGTGAGCGCGGCGATGGCCTCGGGCTCGTAGGCCCAGACGCTCAGGATCCCGGTGGCGACGACCATGCGCTCCGTGGCGGAGAGCAGCGCGTCGAGCGGGGCGTGGGCGGGCTCGCCGAAGAACGCGGGGAGCCACACGGTGCCGTAGCCGAGCTGCTCGAGCTCGGCGAGCGCGTCGGCGGCCTCGCCCGGGTCGGCGCCGCGCAGCTCGCCCGTCCAGATGCCGGTGGGGGTCAGGTCCATCAGGTGCTCTCCGTTCCGAGGACGTCGAGCAGGGCGAGCGTCACGGCGAGCATCCCCTCGAGCGCCGCGACCGTCACCCGCTCCGTCGCCTCGTGGTTGTGCTCGGTGCCGTTGGCGAGGTTCGTGCAGGGGAAGCCGGCCGCCTCGAAGGCGTTGCCGTCCGTGCCGCCGCCCGTGGCGATCCGCGTCGGCGCGTACCCGCAGCGGCGGAGCGCCTCCTCGGCCGCCAGGACCTGTGGGGCGTTCGCGGCGTGACGGTAGCCCTGGAAGAGGCGCTCGACGGAGACGTCGACGTCGCAGGAGCAGACGGGCTCGTTCGCGCCGTCGTGGATCGCGTCGACGATCGCGGCGACCGCCGCGTCGGCCTTCGCGGGGTCCAGCGAGCGGGTCTCCGCGAGGAACGAGCAGTGCTCGGCGACGATGTTCGTCCCCTGGGTGCCGCCGCGGATCCCGCCGACGTTGACGGTGGTCTCGTCGTCGAGGCGGCCGTGCGGCATCGACGCGATCGCCCGGGCCGCGGCCATGATGGCGCTGCGGCCCGCTTCGGGACGGATGCCGGCATGCGCGGGGCGGCCGTGGAAGTGCGCCTCGATGCGGAAGTACGTCGGGGAGGCGACGACGACCTCGCCGATCGGGCTCGCCTGGTCGAAGACGTAGCCGAACTGCGAGCGCAGGCACCCGACGTCGAACGCCTTGGCGCCGGCCAGCGCGTTCTCCTCGCTCGTGGTGAAGAGGAGCTCTATGCCGACGGGCGGGGTCTCACGGGCGAAGCGACGGGCGATCTCCAGCAGGCCGGCGACCGCGGCCTTGTTGTCCGCGCCGAGGATCGTGTCGCCCGCGGACACCCATGCGGGCTCCTCCCCTTCCCCGGTCCCCTCGAGCACGGGCTCGACGACGCCGTCGTGCGGGACGGTGTCGAGGTGCGCGCACAGCAGGACGGAGCGGTCCGTCGGGCCGGGGATGCGGACCAGCAGGTTGCCGGCCCCCGCGCCGGACAGCCGGGCGGAGTCGTCCTCCTCGACCTCCAGGCCGAGCGCGCGCAGCTCCGCCGCGACGTGGTCGGCCACCGCGCGCTCCTCACCGAAGACGGAGCGGATCGCGCAGAGCGCGGCGAAGGTCGCGCCCAGGCGGTCCTCCACGGCGACGGGTGTGCTCCAGAGCTGCTCCGCCGCGGGGTCCGGCTCAGGCGGTCGCGTAGGCGACGGCCTCCACGCCCATGGCCGCGGCGACGAACGCACGGAAGAGCGGCGCCGGGTGCTCCGGACGGCTCTTGAACTCGGGGTGGAACTGCGAGGCGACGAAGAACGGGTGGTCCTTCAGCTCGATGATCTCGACGAGCCGCTCGTCCGGCGAGGTGCCCGAGACGACGAGCCCCGCGGCCTCGAGGCGCTTGCGCAGCGAGATCGAGACCTCGTAGCGGTGACGGTGGCGCTCGTAGATGACGGCCTCGCCGTAGAGCTCGCGGGCGCGGGTGTCGACGTGGAGCTTCACGGGGTCCGCGCCCAGGCGCATGGTGCCGCCGAGGTCCGAGACCTCCTTCTGCTCGGGCAGGAGGTCGATGACGGGGTACTCCGTCTCGATGTCGAACTCCGTCGAGTTCGCCCCGGGCATATCCGCGACGTTCCGCGCGAACTCGGCGACCGCGATCTGCATGCCGAGGCAGACGCCGAGGTATGGCGTCCCGGACTCGCGCGCGACCTGCGCGGCGCGGATCTTGCCCTCGATCCCGCGACCACCGAAGCCGCCCGGGACGAAGATGCCGTCCGCGTCGGCGAGGCGCTCGCGGGCGGCTTCGATCGTCTCGAGCTCCTCCGAGTCGACCCAGTCGATCTCGACCTTGCCGCCGTGCACGTTCCCCGAGTGCCGCAGCGCCTCGGTGCAGGACTTGTAGGCGTCCTCGAGCTTCACGTACTTGCCGACCAGGGCGATCGTCACCGGCCTGGTGGCGGCGGCGGCGTTCTCGACGACCTGCGCCCACTCGGACATCTCGGCGGGCGCCGCTTCGAGGCCGAGCTGGTCCAGGATGAAGTCGTCGACCTTCTGGTCGTGGTACCAGAGCGGCACCTCGTAGATGTCGTTGACGTCCTTGGCGGAGACGACGGCCTCGACCGGCAGCGAGGCGAAGAGCGCGATCTTCCTGCGGAGGTCGACCGGCAGCTCGTCCACCGAGCGGCAGAGGAGCATGTCGGGCTGGATGCCGATGCGGCGCAGCTCCTGCACGGAGTGCTGCGTGGGCTTCGTCTTGAGCTCCCCCGCGTGCCCGATCCACGGCACGAGCGTGAGGTGGATGAACATGCAGTTGCGTCGGCCGACGTCGACCGGGAACTGGCGGATGGACTCGAGGAACGGCAGCGACTCGATGTCGCCGACCGTGCCGCCGATCTCCGTGATGACGACGTCGACGTCCGAGGTCTCGCCGATGAGCTTGATGCGCGGCTTGATCTCGTCCGTGATGTGCGGGACGACCTGGACCGTGCCGCCCAGGTAGTCGCCGCGGCGCTCGCGGCGGATGACGGAGTTGTAGATGCCGCCCGCGGTGACGTTCGACGCGCGCGAGGTGTTCGTGTTCGTGAAGCGCTCGTAGTGCCCGAGGTCGAGGTCGGTCTCCGCGCCGTCCTCGGTCACGAAGACCTCGCCGTGCTGGTACGGCGACATCGTCCCGGGATCGACGTTGATGTACGGATCGAACTTCTGCAGGCCCACCGTGAGGCCACGGGAAACCAGCAGGCGACCGATCGACGCGGCGGCGATGCCCTTCCCGAGCGAGGAGACGACGCCTCCGGTGACGAAGATGTACCGGGTCTTGTGCACGAGGGAAAGGTAGCGCCGGGCCCGGACAGGACGGCGGCGCGCCCACCCCGCCTTCCCGCAATCTGCGGTTGTCAGAATCAGGGCATGACCCAGAAGATCGAGAAGTCGGATGCCGAGTGGCGCGCGGAGCTCTCCCCGACCGCCTACGAGGTCCTGCGCAAGGGCGCGACGGAGCGCCCGTTCACGAACGACCACATGGAGACGGTGGACGGCGTGTACCGCTGCGGCGGCTGCAAGACGCCCCTGTTCACGAAGGACACGAAGTTCGAGTCGGGCTCGGGCTGGCCCTCCTTCACGGAGGCGATCGACTCGGGTGCGGTCGAGCTCAAGGAGGACCGCTCCCTCTCCATGAAGCGCGTCGAGGTGCTGTGCAACACCTGCGGCGGCCACCTCGGCCACGTCTTCGACGACGGCCCTGCCGACCGCGGCGGCCAGCGCTACTGCATCAACGCCGCGGCGCTGGACGGCGGCACGGAGGGCTGAGCGGGGCGGTGGGGGCGCGTGGGTCGGCCAGGAGCCGACCGACGCGCGGCGGGGCAGGGCAGGGCGGCGCAGCACGAGGCGCGGGGGCGGGGGGCCAGACGCGAGGCGCATCGGGCCGGCCGCAGCGCTCGTCGTCGGGCTCGCCGGGCGAGCCCATTCACGAGTCCTGCGGCTCCTCGAGCTGCTCCTCATCGAGCGAGAGGTGCGGGGCGCCCGGCTCGTGGGCGATGTCCTCGGGCCGGGCCGGGTCGTCCGGGATGTCGACGGGCGCGGCGTCGTCGAAGCCCGGACCCGCGAGGGCAGCCTCGAGGTCCGGGTCGTCGTGCGGCGTGTCGGGCTGCGGGTGCTCGGTCATGGGCACCTCCTACCCGCGAGGACCGACCTCAGGCCGCCTTGAGCAGCTCCTTCGCGTGCCGCCGCGCGGCGACGTCGTCCTCGCCCGCGCCCAGCATCCGCACGAGCTCACCGACGACCTCGCCCTTCGCGAGCGTGCGTACCGTCGTCATCGCCGGCTCGACCGTGACGTCCTTCGCGATGGAGAAGTGCCGGGCCGCCAGCGACGCGATCTGCGGCAGGTGCGTGATGCACAGGAGCTGGCGGCCCGCCGCGAGGTCCCGGAGCTGCTCGCCGACGGCGCGCGCGGTCTGGCCGCCGATGCCCGCGTCGATCTCGTCGAAGACGAGCGTCGCGCTCGAGCCGTCGTTCGCGACGCCGAGCAGCGCGAGCATCACCCGGGAGAGCTCGCCCCCCGAGGCGATCTCCTTCAGCGGGCCCGCCGGCACGCCGGGGTTCGAGGCGATCCGGAACTCGACGACGTCCGCGCCCGTCGGGCCCGGCCCGTCCGGCCGCGGCTCGACCATGATCTCGAAGATCGCGGCCTCCATGGCGAGCCCGGCGAGCCGCTGCTTCACCGCCGCGGAGAGCACGGGCGCCGCCGCGACCCGGGCCGCACGCAGCCCCTGGGCGAGCCCGTCGAGCTCCTCGCGCGCCACCGCCAGCGCCGCGGTGGCCTCGCCGAGCGCGACTTCCGCGCCGTCGAGCTCGTCCCGTCGCGCGCGGCAGGCCTCGGCGTGCGCGAGGACCGCCGCCAGCGTGCCGCCGTGCTTGCGCTTGAGCCGATCCCACGCGCCGAGGCGCTCCTCGATGACGTCGAGCTCGCCGGGCTCGGACTCGAGGGACTCCCCGTAGCCCCGAAGCTCCCCCGCCAGGTCGGAGGCCTCGATCGCCAGCGCGAGCCAGCGCTCCGTGAGCGCGTCGAGCGCCGGGTCGACGCCCTGCATGCCCTCGAGCTCGCCGCCGCCCGCCGCCAGGAGCGTCGTGACGCCCGCGCCGTCCTCGGGCGTGAGCGCCTCGGCCCCGCCCCACGCCGCGCTTCGCAGCGCCTCCACGTGCCGCAGGCGGTCCCGCCGCGCGGTCAGCTCGGCCTCCTCGGCTTCCGACGGGTCGGCCTCCTCGATCTCGGCGAGCTCGAACTGCAGCAGGTCGATCTCGCGGTCCCGCGCGCCCGCGCGCTCCCGAAGCTCGTCGAGGGAGCCCTCGAGAGCGCGCACCGTCGCGAGCTGCGCCGCGTAGACGCCGCGCGCCGCGAGATGCACGGGCCCGCAGGCGCCGTCGAGCAGCTCGAGCTGCGCCGAGGCCAGCGTGAGCCGGCGGTGCTCGTGCTGGCCGTAGAAGGCGATGAG
>JAOPZO010000255.1 GCA_025964065.1 Solirubrobacterales bacterium
ACCCCGGGCTGGCTCGCGGTGCACGGACACACGCACCGGCGGCGCCTCTGGGCGGCGACGGGAACGCACCCGCACGCGGCGTCCGGGCCGACGCGCGGACGCGTCGCAGCGGGCGAGGACCGCCTGCTCGCCTGTCCCGGGGCACTGACGGGCGCCCGGCCCACCTGGCTGCTCGTCGACCTCGACGCACGGACTCTCGAGTGGGTCCGGCTCATGCCGCCACGGCCCGGCTCCTGACGCGCGGGTCGGCCCCGGGAGGCGAGGCGCTGCTCCTCGACCACTTCAACGAGGCGGGCACGGGAATCCTCGTGTCCGGGGTGGCCGCTGCGACCCCACGGGCCCGCTCCCTCCTCGGTCCGCGTGCGCCCTTCGGCGTCCGTGCATGTGAGCCGAACACCGTCGCGGGTCTCGCGTAGCTCCTGGACGACGCAGTTCAGTCGCACGTCGAGCGGGGCGGCGAGTGCCTCGATGAACGTGCTGAAGCCGTCGTGGAGGGCCCACCGCGCTCGGCTCGCGAGGCTCGTGGCCTCGCGCGAGCGCGACTGGGACGTCCCCCGACGCGTGCTGTCCGGCCGCTGAGGGGCCGCCCGGCTTGACGGTCGGCGCCGCGGCGCGGGAAGCTTCGCAGCATGCGAATCGCCGCCGTTCAGCTTGAGGCCGCCCGCGCGGACGTCGCCGAGAACCTGCGCAGGTGCGCGGCACTCGTCGACGAGGCGGCCGCCGCCGGCGCCGAGTGGGTCGTCCTGCCCGAGTTCTTCACGACGGGCATGGGCTTCGATCCGGCGATGGCCGACGCCGCGATGCCGCCGGACGGGGCCGGTCTGCAACTGCTGCAAGAGCTCGCCCGGCGCCACGGCGTCGTCATGGGCGGCTCGTTCCTCTGCCGCGACGCAGACGGGCACAATCGCAACGCGTTCTTCCTCGTCGACGCGGACGGCACCGTCCTCGGCCGCCACGACAAGGACCTCGCCACGATGTGGGAGTCCTGCTACTACACCGGCGGCGAGGACCCGGGGGTGCTCGCCGGGCCCGACGGACTGCCGGTCGGCGCCGCGGTCTGCTGGGAGCTCATGCGCACCCAGACCGTGCACCGGCTGCGGGACCGCGTCGACCTTCTCGTGGGCGGCTCGGCGTGGTGGTCGATCCCGGAGCAGTGGCCCGTTCGCCGCCTGGCTCGCAAGCTCGAGGCGGCCAACGCGCGGACCGCGGCAGCGGTCGCGCCCGCGATGGCCCGCGCCCTCGGCGTCCCCGTGGTGCACGCCGCGCACTGCGGCGCCATCACCTGCGACGTCCCGATGGTCCCCGGCCTCCCCTACCGCGGCCACTTCCAGGGCGGCGCTGCGATCGTCGATGCGCGGGGCGGCCTGCTCGCCTGGCGCCCCGCAGCGGCGGGCCCGGGCATTGTCGTCGCGGACGTCGAGCCGGGGCGCGTCGCACCGACGCTCGAGGTCACCGACGGCTACTGGCTCCACCCGCGGGGCGCCGTTCCGGCGGCGTTCTGGAGCTACCAGCGCGCCCACGGCCGCCGCTGGTACGAGCGGAACGCGCGCGGGCGGCCGGCGGAGACGCGGACGCTGGACGAGTTGCTGGGCGCGGCCCGCCAGCCGGCCTGACGCGCGCGACCGCTTCTCGCGGGTCGCCGGGCGCCTTTGCTGTGGATCGGCAGGCACCGGCGCTTCAACCGCCGCCGCGCGGATGGCGCCGTCAGTGCCAGACATCGTCGCCGGCCAGAGAGCAGCGCCGATGTTGCCGAATCGAGGGTTGCTTCAGCGGCGGGTCGACGGTGAAGCGTTCCCCGACCTCTTACAGCAGGGCTACGAGCTCATCGGTGGTCGGCGAGCGGAGGTCGGCGACGACCGTGACGCCACGACGTTGAACTGGACCAAGCGCGGCCGGGCACTGGACTACACGATCGTCTCGGGGACGGGCAACGCCGATGATGACGCCGCAACCGAAGCGCGCGCCATAACGACCTCGGCGCGCAAGGTGTGGATCACCATGCAGCCGATTGGCGGTCGTCTCGTCCTCAAGACCGAGCGGCGCAAACGCACGGTGCTCGTTACGGTTCGGCCGGCCCCGTCGAGACTCACCCAGGATCTTCGACGGGTCATGCTGCGGGGGTAGCCGTCAAACCGGCGCTGTCGGCGGCAATCGGACTTCGTACGCAGGCTTCGCCGGACCAGACGCCGTCCAAGCGACCATCGAGGGCCCGGGACCTCCCGGCTCAAGCGGGTGTCGTCCGAAGCACCGGTCCAACGTAGGCTGCAGCCCATCAACGAGCCTCGGGCCGTGAGCACATACCACTGTTGAAGGTCGCTTCTGAGTACCGCTGCGGCTGCGGTTCTATCGAGTATCGCCGGCATGGAACGACGGCCCGGATGTGATCGTCGAAGGCGACGCCAATTCATGGCTCATGATGTTCCAGAACGAGGACCGGCTTACAGAGCCTGAGCACGTCGCTGGCTACGGCCCGCGCCCGGAGAATCTCGACGTCGACGCAATGCAGCCGGACCTCCAGGTGGAGCCTGACTGGTTCGACTGAACCGCGAACGTCACCGGTCCGCAGCAGCTCCCCACGAAGGCGCCGTCCCTCGTCGGAAGCACCATCCCAGTGTCTGCCTGTCTAGGCTGCCCGCGTTGCGCACCGTCCCCTTAATCGTCCGGCGCCGTCGCGCAGCTGCGCCCTGGTTGGTCGGTCTGGCGATCTTGGTGCTGGGTGTGGTTGTTGTGACGCGCTTTCCGATCTGGGCGGAGATCGATGAGCGCGCGCACTACTCCTATGTGCAGAGCGTCGCGGAGGAGCAGCGGCTACCGCTGATTGACGATCTCGTCAGTTCCGAGGTTCAGGCGATCACCGACAAGACGTGGCCGCGATCTTCGACGCGGTCAGGCGACGGCTTGGCCGGGCGCTCCTACGAGGCCTTTCAGCCGCCGCTGAACTACCTCCTGGCAGCACCGGCCTTCGCCGTCGTCCCAGATCACCGGCAGAAGGTCTTCGCTCTGCGGTACTTCAATCTGGCCCTTGTCGGGCTCGCCGGGGCGCTGCTGGTCTTGTTGGCAAAGGGAACCGTTACGCCGCAGCATCGACCCGTGGCGATCGCGGCGGGCTTGCTCGTCCTGGCTTGGCCTGGTGTCCTGGTTCGGGCTGTCACGGTCTCGAACGCGCCGCTCGAGCTCGTCGTTGCGCCTGCGTTCTTGTTGACGGCTTGGCTGGCAGTGCAGAGACGGACCGGCCGTTTGCTGCTGGCATCCGGGGTTCTGCTGGGCTTGTGCTTGCTGACCAAGCTCACGCTCGTGTTCCTGGCCCCAGCGCTCCTGGTGGCCGCTGCGACCTTCTGGCGCGCCCGGCCGAACCTACGTGGACGTATTCCTGCCGTCGCCGCTCTCGCTGCTCCGCCAGTGCTGCTGGCGCCGTGGCTGCTCGCCAACCGCTCGCGGGTGGGTGATTGGACGGCGAACACGCAGGCGCGAACTCAGCAGATCCCGTTCCTGTATCCCGAGGGTGCGCCCCGATTCGACTTCGACGACGTGCCTGACCGTGCGATCACGCTCCTCGACGGCGTGTTGCCGCAGGAATGGGACGCGCAGCTAGGTGTTTGGTGGATTGGCCTCGGCGCTCGCGCGCTCGTCGTCCTTGTCCTGGCGGCGACGCTCGCAGCGCTGCTCTGCGCACAGCCGACGACACGCCGCCAAGTCGCCTTCTTCGCCATGCCGCTTGCCGTTGGCGGCGCGATCACGGCATGGACGCTCGTGTTCGCCGACTGGGACATCTTCTTGCTCCGGTACTTCCAACCGATCCTGCCTGCGTCGATCGTCGTTGCCACGGCTGCGCTCGCCGCCCGCCACCCAGCCTGGGCCCGCAGCGGCACGGCCGTCGCGGCAGTCCTCATCGCCGCCCTCTGGGTCGACATGGCCGGCGCCTTCCTCTTCACGGACATCGGCGACCGCCTAGGCATTTAGCTCACGGTTCCCGAGCCACACCGACCCATGCTTGTCGTCCGAAGCACCCATCCGGCGTCATGGGCGGCGCCGCTCGCAGCGAGACGCGGCCCGCTAGCCGCCGAAGTTGTTGACGTAGACGCCGGCCCGGCCGGTGGCCAGAGTCTCAGGTGGGTCGTAGCCGATGCCGGTCCCCACTCGAGAGAACGAGACGCGAAGGATGTTCGCCCGGTGCCCGGGACTCGCCATCCAGTCGTCAACTATGCGAGCCGGCGTGGCGTTGGCTCCGACACCCCAGTGGATGTTCTCGCCGGTCGTCGAACCGGCGTACCCGGCCTGACGGATGCGCTGGTCGGGCTCTGTACCGTCGGGGGTCTGGTGGGCGTAGAAGTCTCGGCGGCCCATGTCCTCGGCATGCGTTTGAGCTGCGAGGCCCAGCGTCGGGTCCTCGAGGAACGCGGGAAGACCAGCTGCGGCGCGGTGCTGGTTGAGCAGGCAGAGCACCGCGCCGCGCGCCTGCGCGGCGCTGGCCTGGGATGGCAGGTCGCTGGAATGAGGACAGCCGGCCCGGTCTGGGGTGGTGAGTGCTTCGACGCGGTCGTCGAGGACCGGCCACAACAGCGCGAGAGCAACGGCGGCGAGACCGATGAATTGACGGGAGCGAACGGACATAGCGGCGAGCTGGAGCCCGCTTAGACGGACGCATGTCCTTCTTCGGCTGCGCGGAGGTGGCGCTCAAGCCCGTCGGGCGCGGACGCCGCCGACGAGAGGCCATCGCTTCTCTTCCGAGCACCCATGCTCGGGCCGCGCGCGCACGGCGCCGCGGGACGTTGTGGTGAAGTGCTTCGATCGAAGAGTTCAAGCCCCAGGACGAGTACAAGACGGAGGTCTGGTTCGAGGTCGACTGGGTGACGCTCGGTTTCGTCGCGGTCGTCGTCCTCTTTCTTCTGCTCCTCGTCGTGCGCTGGTGGCGCCGGGCTAGACATAAGGCGCGAGCACGCTGTTGACCTTTAGGTGCGCTCCTCGTCCAGAGCGACGGTTTCGACGAGATGCGAGCAGGAGCCCCAATCGATAGAACGTGATGCCAACGCCGGCGTCGTGAGCCACGAACAACGACGGCCCTGACAGGTCATGCGCTGATCCCTCAGCTTGGCTCTTGCTTCGCCGCTCGAGGTTCGCGATCGAGTTCACTCATCTGTCTGAAGGACTGCCTACCGTCCTCGTATGTCGGCGTTGAACGCGGAGTCGGAGCTCAAGCGGGCTCGCGCGGCGCTTGAGAATGCTCGGAAGAAACAGGCGAGCGAGGAGAGGAAGGCTGCCGACGCAGACAGAGCGGCAGCGGGCAAGGAGCACAGCGCAGCCCGGACTAACAGCGCCTCGATGGCGAAGAGCTACAAGCGCGAGGCGGAGCGCAAGCGAGACGACGCGAATAAAGCGCGGACGAAGGCCGCCGACTCTCCACCAAGGCCGCCGCGGCCCAGGGCAAGGTGCACGCCGCGCAGGTGAAGCTCGACAAGGCGCGAGCAGCCGAGCAGGAGAAGCAGCGCAAGGCGCTGGCGGCGGAGCAGAAGAAGCGCGACGACCAGGCTACTCACGCCGCGACAGCGAGTCGCGCGCGCAGCTCGTCCGCCGCGACTTCCCGCACGCGTGCGTCTCCCGCGCGCAAGGCGTCGAGCAACGCGAGCAATTCCGCCGTGGCGGGCCGGCGGCGAGCGACGCCGACCGCACCGGCGTGCAGCGGCTCGAGGGCCAGCCCGCGCACGCTGCCCTCGGCGTCAGGCCACACCGGAGACAGCGGGTCGCTCATCGCGAGCAGGCGATCGAGCGGTGGCGCGGCCCACGCGGTGGGAACGCCGCGCACCTCGCCCTGGGGCCGCGCCGGAAAGACGTAGCGCAGGCCGTGCAGCAGGAACTCCTCGACGGCCCCGCGCAGGACGCGCCGACGCTTGGCGTCGTAGAGCTGGGCGTCAGCCGACCGCGCGAGCGAGCGGTGCACGGCTCCCGGTGCGAGCTCGACGACCTCGCCGACCTCGCGGAGCGTCCAACCCTCCTCCACATCGAGCAGCGCGACGAGCAGCACGATGTCCTGTCCCTTGAGCACGCCGTCAGCTGGCGTTCGCGGGACGGGTCGGCGCCAGCCGGCGCGCTGACGCCCAATGCTCGTCGAGGTCCCGAAGGGGCGCAGCTTGCCGTTGCCACGCGGCGTCCGCTTCCCCGAGTCCTTGACCCAGGCCGGACCAAGCAGCTTCCGATGGCGGCGTCCGTCCCCGGACGTCCAGGCCGCGACGTGGACGCGCCCCGTCCTGGTCCGCTCCTCGATGCGGAGGCTGCCCGTGACCCGCCCGTCCTGCTCGCCCATTCGCCCGCTCCCGGTGGCCACCAGGACATCCGGTGGACACCTGGAACACCAGGTTCTGACACCAGGTCCAAGATCTAGGCCCACCGACGAGCGTAAACGCCTGTTTGCAGGCTATTTCGGAGCGCCCCCGCCCCGATTCGAACGGGGGACCTGCGGATTAGAAGGCCGCTGCTCTATCCAGCTGAGCTACGGGGGCGTGCCCGCCGAAGGCTAGAGGCCGGTGGCGGGAGGTCCAGCAGGTCGGGGTGACCGGATTTGAACCGATGATCTCCTCGTCCCAAACGAGGCGCGTTACCAGGCTTCGCTACACCCCGACGTCGCCCCAGATGCTAACGAGCCGGCGGCGGCGTCCTCGCCACGGATCCGTGAGCGCCCTCGAGGCCCCCGACGCAGGGGCTCGATGGGCGCCCGCCGCGTCCCGGCGCTTCGCGCGACGGCGGGAGCGCTATAAGGGGGAGGCGAGCGATCAACCCCGCGATGCGACTTTCGCGACTCTCGGCCCGAGCCGGCGGGCCCGCCGGCGCCGCGAGAGGGCCGATGCGCGGCGAGGAACCCCATGTCGGTCCTCTCGCGGGCCCCGAGCCCACTGCTCCCGCCGGCGTCCACCCATCCTGGACGCCGCGTCCAGTTTCCGTCCACTCCGGGCCGCACGGCGTCAAGCGGGCGGGCCCGTGCCCCGATGGACGTCATGCCCCGCGGGACCCATCCAGCCCGCACCGGCGTTCCCCTCCCCGTTCCACGAAGGCAACCCGTCATGCGCCTCCCGATCCTCACCACCGCCGCCGCCCTCACCCTCGCCGTCGCCCTCCCCGGCGCCGCCCAGGCCGCGACGCCGACGGCCCAGCTGCCCTGCGTCGAAGTGCTCCTCGTGAGCATCAGCTGCCCGCAATCGCCCGCGCCAAGAGCCGGCCAGGCGTGCCCGGGCCGCCACCTCGCGCCGAGCGCCGCGACCCTCGCCCGCGTCCGGACCGCGACCCATTGCCTCATCAACCAGCAGCGCACGAAGCGCGGCCTGAAGAAGCTCAAGTCGGTCACGACGCTCCAGCGCGTCGCCACGGCCTACGCCAAGCGCATGGCCCGCGAGGACTTCTTCGAGCACACCTCCCCCGACGGCGGCACGTTCCTCTCGCGCATCAAGCGCACGAGCTACCTCCGCGGCGGCCTCTCCCGCTGGTCCGTCGGGGAGAACATCGCGTGGGCCACCGGCGAGCTCGCGACGCCGGAGCGGATCGTCCGCGCGTGGATGGCCTCCCCCGGTCACAAGCGCAACATCCTGAACTCGCGCTTCACGGAGCTCGGCCTCGGCGTCGCGGTCGGCGCACCGGAAGCCGGCGCGGACGCGGCCGACGCCGCGACCTACGTCAACGAGTTCGGCGAGCGCCGCCGCTGAGGCGGTGGGCCCCCGCCGCACGCGCCGCCGCTGGTAGCGTCGGGCCGCTGATGGCCGACCTCCAGCCCCTGCGCGCCCTGCACTACGACCTCGACGTCGCGGGGCCGCTCCAGGCCCTGATCGCGCCGCCGTACGACGTCGTCGACACGGACCAGCGCGCCGCCCTGCAGGCCCGTTCGCCGTACAACGTCGTCGGCGTCGACCTGCCCCGGGGCGAGCCCGACCCGTACGAGCACGCGGCGAAGCTCCTCGCGGAGTGGCAGGCCGAGCGCGCCCTCGTCCGTGACGCGGAGCCCGCGCTCTGGGCGCTCGAGCAGCGCTACACCGGCCCCGACGGGAGCGCGAAGGTCCGTCGTGGCGTCCTCGCCCGCGTGCCGGTGACGGACTACGGCCCGGGCGCGATCCGGCCACACGAGCGCACGCACCCGGGGCCGAAGGAGGACCGCCTGCGCCTCGCGCGCGCGACCAAGGCGAACATCTCCCCGATCTTCGCCCTGCACGCCGGGGACGCGGTCGGCCCGCTCACCGCCGGGCTCGGGGACGCGGAGCCGTGGGGCGAGGCGACGGACGACGAGGGCACGCAGAACCGCCTGTGGCGCATCTCGGACCCGGAGCGGATCGCCGCCGCGCAGGAGGCCGTCGCCGGCTCCGAGCTGCTCATCGCCGACGGCCACCACCGTTACGAGACCGCCCGCGCGTACGCCGACGAGGTCGGCGGCGAGGGCGAGCACCGCTTCGTCCTGATGCTGCTCGTCTCGCTCGAGGACCCGGGCCTCACGATCTTCCCGACCCACCGGCTCCTGGACGGACTGAAGGACACGGCGAAGCAGGAGGCGCTTCGCGACACGCTCCTGCAGCACTTCGACATCGAGCGGGTCGAGGCGCACGAGCTCGCGCCGCCGCTCCTCCCGGGCGGACCGCTGCAGTTCGGCTACATCGACAGCGTCCACCAGCAGCCCTTCCGTCTCACGCTGAGGGACTGGGCGAGCGCCGACCGCGTGCTCGCGGGGATGCCGGAGGCCTACCGCCGCCTGGACACCGCGGTGCTCGAGGCGCTCGTGCTCATGGGGCCCGTGGGCCTCACGGAGGACGACATCTCGCACTTGAACGGCCTGGGGTACTCCAGGACGGACGCCGAGGCCCTCGAGCTCGTCCGCTCGGGCACGTACGACGCCGCGTTCTTCCTCCGCCCGACCCCGGTCGAGCAGGTGCAGGCCATCGCCGCCGCCGGCGTGAACATGCCGCCCAAGTCGACGTTCTTCTATCCGAAGGTGCCGACCGGCCTGCTGTTCAACCCACTGGCCTGAGCCGCGCCCGCACGTGCGTACGATGTGGGAACCATGAAGGCCACGTCGACGCGCGCAGGGAGCTTCAAGCAGGTCGTGAAGGTCCGCGACCACCAGCTGACCGCGGACGAGCCCGCCGAAGTCGGCGGCGAGGACGCCGGGCCGAGCCCGCAGGAGCTGCTCGCCGCCTCGCTCGCGTCGTGCACCGCGATCACCATGGAGATGTACGCGCAACGCAAGGGCTGGGAGATCGGCGAGGTCGAGGTCGAGTGCACCTACTCCCCGGCCGAGCGCGGCTGCCCGACCCGGTTCCAGCTCACGCTGCGGATCCCCGCGTCGGTCCCGGACGACGTCGCCCGCAAGCTGCAGATCATCGCCGCGAAGTGCCCCGTGCACCGCACGCTGGACGGCGAAGTGATGTTCGAAGAGCGCGTTGAGCGCGTCGCCCTCGCTCGCTGAGGGCGAGCCGCTCGGCCGGGAGGCGGTCGCCGCCGCCCTCGCCGACGTGCTGCTCACCCCGCGCGACGCCGCGGCGCTGGAGGTCCACGGCCGCACGGACGCCGCGGTGCTCGTCCCGCTCTTCATCGCCGGAGACGAGCTCCACGTCGTGCTGACCCGCCGCCGCGACGACATGCGCCGCCATGCGGGCGAGGTCTCCTTCCCCGGCGGCCGCGCGGACCCGGAGGACGCAGACCTGCCGAGCACCGCGCTGCGCGAGGCGCACGAGGAGATCGGGCTCCCACCCGCGGCGGTCCAGCTCATCGGGGCGCTGCAGCCGACGCCCACGATCGCGACGAACTACGCGGTCTACCCCTTCGTCGGGCTCATCGAGCCCGGCTTCGCGTGGGAGCCGAGCGCCGGCGAGGTCGCCGAGGTGCTGGAGCTCCCGCTCGGCGCGCTGCGCGCGGGGCACGGCCGCCGACGCATGCTGCGCCGGGGCGTGCCGTTCCGCACGGACGTCTACGTCGTCGGCGAGACCCTGGTGTGGGGCGCCACGGCGCGGATGCTGGGCGACCTGCTCGAGCGCGTGCCGGCCGCCCTGACCCGCTAGCTGCGCCGGCGCTGCCTACGCGGCGGTCGGGTCCGGGACGATCCGGATGTACGGGCGGGCGCCCTTCCAGCCGTCCGGGTACTTCTCCTTCGCCTGCTCGTCCGAGACGGAGCCGGCGATGATGACGTCGTCGCCCGGGGTCCACTGGGCGGGGGTCGCGACGGCGTGCTTCGCGGTGAGCTGCAGGGAGTCGATGACCCGGAGGACCTCGTCGAAGTTGCGTCCCGTGGTCATGGGGTAGATCAGGACGAGCTTGACCTTCTTGTCCGGCCCGACGACGAACACGTTGCGGACCGTGGCGTTCTGCGCCGGGGTGCGGCTCGTGGACTCGCCCTCGACGTCGGCCGGCAGCATCCCGTAGAGCTTCGAGACGTTGTGGTCCGTGTCCGCGATCAACGGGTAGTTCGGCGCGGTCCCCTGGATGGCCTCGATGTCCTCGGCCCAGGTGTCGTGGTTGTCGACGGGGTCGACGGAGAGCCCGATGATCTTCGTGTCGCGCTTGTCGAACTCCGGCTTGATCGAGGCCATGTAGCCGAGCTCGGTCGAGCAGACGGGCGTGAAGTCGCGGGGGTGCGAGAAGAGCACGGCCCACGAGTCGCCGATCCAGTCGTGGAAGGAGATGCGGCCTTCGGTGGTCTCGGCCTCGAAGTCCGGAGCGGTGTCGCCGATCGTGAGTGACATCAAGCGAACGTATCAAAGGCGACCGGCTTTCGAGTGATTCCGAGCGGTGGCATGATGCGCCGATGGAGAAGCAGCGCGGCAAGCAGACCGTCGAGGAGCTCGTCCGGCAGAACAAGGGGCCGGGGTTCGTGGTCGGCAGCCTGCGCACGCTCGCGGGGCTCGCGGTCGCCGTCGCGATCGGCGCGGTCATCTTCTTCGGCGCCTCCGCGCTCGAGGGCGACGACGAGCCGGAGCTCGCGCCGTGGAACACGTCGTCCGCCCCGTCGGTCGGCCCCGCGCCGCTCGCCGACCAGTAGCGCCCGCTCCTAGCGAGTCGCCCAGCCCCGCTCCTGGCCCAGGAGCGAGTCGACGAGGTCCGCCGTCTCGCGCAGCCAGGTTCCCCGATCCCCGCGCGGATCGGCTCGCAGCATGCGGAACGGGATCTCGTTCTTGCGGTTCGCCTCGCGGACCTCGTGCGCGCCGCCCTCCAGCAGCGCCGGGTCCACGGTGCCCGTCGCCTCGTAGACGACGCCGCGCACCGTCGAGTCCGTCACCCGCTCGAGCATCATCGTCAGGCGCGAGCCGTGCAGGGCCGCGACGTCGCCGCCCTCGGCGGTCCCGAGAAGCCAGAAGAGCACGGTGACGTTGTCGAGCGCGTAGCGGAGCGTGCCGATCGCGTCCGGGGTGCCGACCCAGCACTCCCCGCCTGCCGCCTCGATCTCCGCCCGGCGTGCACCCTCGCGGCTCACGACGCGCACGGCGTGGCCGTCCGCGACGAGCGAGCGGGTGAGGTCCAGGCCGCGGCAGGAGCCGCCGCCGACCACAAGC
The DNA here is from genome assembly GCA_025964065.1 of Solirubrobacterales bacterium. Lineage (GTDB taxonomy): Bacteria > Actinomycetota > Thermoleophilia > Solirubrobacterales > Solirubrobacteraceae > Paraconexibacter. The sequence goes on from JAOPZO010000255.1 coordinate 11,514, forward strand.
GCCCTCACAGCGGCCCGCCGATGGACCGCTTGTACTCCTCGAGGCTCAGCGGAGGCTGGCCCTTCTTGCGGCGGCGGGCGTTCTTCGCGTCGAGCATCTGTGCGATCTCCAAGTCTCCTACGTCGTCGTCACGGCGCTTGTGGGCCAGCGCCGTCTCCTTCGAGAGCTCCGCTGCGATCGAGTCCTCGGTGAGCTCGGGCTTACCGCGCGCGCGGCGGCGCGCGTTCGTCGCCCGGAGCATCTGGTCGAGGTCGTCGATCTCGTTCTGCACCTCGACCTCGGCCGAGCGGGTCGGCTTCCAGTCGACGGACTCCGCGCCCGAGCCGGGGTAGAAGCGCCCGATCAGCAGCAGCGCGATCACGAGCCCGCCGACGCCACCCAGGATGATGACCGCGAACGGGTCCATCGGCCGAGTCTAGGGTCCGCCCGTACCCCTCGTCGCGCCATGACCCTCCTCCTCGTCACGCTCCTCGCCGCCGCCATGATGGCCGGGCTCTCCTGGTTCATCTCCGTCGTGCACTACCCGCTGTTCGCCCGCGTCGGAGAGGCGACCTGGCCGGGCTACCACGACGCCCACCGCTCCCGGACGGCCTTCGTGGTCATCCCGCCCATGGTCGCCGAGCTCGGCGGGAGCGCCCTGATCGTGCTCGACCGCCCCGCCGGGGTCGGCGCGGCGGTCGCGGTGGCCGGCCTCGCGCTCGCGGCGGCGACCTGGCTCGTGACCTTCGCGCTCTCCGTACCGGACCACGAGCGGCTCGCCGCCGGGTACGACGCGGCCGTCGGGCGTCGACTTACGCGCGGGCACCACCTGCGGACGCTGCTGTGGAGCGCCCACGCGGTGCTCCTGTGCACGATGGTCGCCGCCGCCGCGTAACGTCGGCGGCATGCACCCCCGCCGCACGCCCGAGCACCCCTCCTGGTGAGCGCACGACGCATCGCGGTCCTCGGCGCGGGGGCGGCTGCCGACGCGCTCGCGAGCTTGCTCGCCACGAGCGGCGCGCAGGTCGTCCGGGAGGACCCGGCGGGCTGCGCGCTCGTGGTCG
>JAOPZO010000278.1 GCA_025964065.1 Solirubrobacterales bacterium
ACGAGATGATCGTCTCGGGCGGCGAGAACGTCTTCCCGCGCGAGGTGGAGGACCTCCTGGCCGATCACGCCTGCATCGAGGAGGCCGCGGTCATCGGTGTCGAGGACGACGAGTACGGCCAGCGCCTGAAGGCATTCGTGGTCATCCGGGACGGCAAGTCCGTCGACGAGACCGAGCTCAAGGGCTACGTCAAGACGAACCTCGCGGGCTTCAAGGTGCCGCGCGAGGTCGTGTTCCTCGACGAGCTCCCCCGCAACGCGACCGGCAAGGTCGTCAAGAGGGACCTCGCCGAGGCCTGAGCGGTCGCCCCAGGGCTAGCCTGGGCGGATGACCGAGCGCACCGACTCCTTCGACATCGGGCGCCTGCGCCTGACCTCCGGCGAGGGCCGGCGCCTCGAGCTCGCGACGTCGCTCGGCCGCTTCCACTTCGGCCAGGACGAGTACGACGTCACGCCGCTGCTGGTTCCCGTCGTCCTCGACGTCTCGAAGATGACGGGCGCGGGCCTCGCCCTGCGCCTGCGCTTCGACGCGGCGCTCGTCGGCCCGTGCATGCGCTGCCTCGGCCCGGCCGCGCCGAGCTTCTCCGTGGACGTGCGGGAGGTGAACCAGCCCGGCGGCGGCGAGGAGCTGCAGAGCCCCTACCTCGACCCGAAGGACCAGCTCGACCTCGCGGCCTGGGCGCGGGACGCCTACGTCCTCGCGCTGCCCCAGACGCTGCTGTGCCGCCCGGACTGCGCGGGCCTCTGCCCGGACTGCGGCGCGGACCTCAACGCGGACCCGGACCACGCGCACGAGCGGGAGCCCGACCCGCGCTGGGCGGCCCTGCGCCAGCTCAAGCTCGATTAGCTCGAGGCGCTAGAGGTACGCGCCGCTCGGCAGGTACGGCGCCATGGGCCCCACCTCGCCGCGCACGAGCACGGGCCCGTCCGGCGTGAGCGCGAGCCCCGCCTCGAGCCCGACGCGGATCGCCCACTGGTTCTCGGCGGTGACGAAGTCGTAGGAGACCGTCCCTCCTCGCGGCCCCGAGCGCATCGCGCTCCACAGGAGGTCCTCGGCCGCCGCCTCGCTCGTCGCCGCCAGCAGCGCCACCGTGCCGTCGCCCACCACCGCGAACCCCGCGCCCTCGAGCACGAGCAGCACCGCGCCGGGGCGGCCGAGCAGCACGGGGAGGTCCACCGCGTGCGAGGCCCCCCGCACGTGCCGCGAGGCGCGGTCGAGCGTCTCGGCGTCCCCGGAGAGGTCGCCCGGGCGCGAGCGCAGCCCCTCCGGCACCCGCCGCGGGTCCCAGGCGCCGGAGAGCCCCACGGCCGGCAGGAGGCGGAATCCGGGCGAGCGCGCGTAGCGCCGCATCGCCGCGGGGTGCGAGGAGGACAGGATGATCCCGCCGGGCTGCTCCGCCCCGTACGCGAGCGCCGCGGCGTAGAGGCGGTTCCCGATGCCCATTCCCTGGAACGCGGGGAGGATCCCGAACAGGCTGAAGCCCCAGACTCCGTCGCGCACGAGCCCGAGCGCGACGCCGACGACCTGCCCGTCCACCTCCGCGACCCAGCACCCCTCGGGGTCCGTGGTCTGCAGGTGCAGTGCACGGGCCCGCTGCGCCGTCGCGCGGACCGCCGCCTGCGCCGGGGTCCCCTCCTCCGGGTAGAGCCGGGAGAGCGCCTCGTGGGCTGCCGCCGTGGCGGCCCCGGCGTCCTCGGCGAGCATGGGCCGGATCGTCACGTCGGGAGCCGCGGGCACGTCCGCAAGTCAACCACGGGGCCGATGCTCTACCCTTCGCCGTCGCTCATGGCCGTCCCCAAGCAGAAGCAGTCGCACTCGCGCACAACGAAGCGCCGCTCGCAGCACAAGGCTGCAACAGCGGGCTACAACTCGTGCCCCACGTGCCACAGTCCCCGCCTCCCGCATCGCGTCTGCAAGACGTGCGGGCACTATGGCGGACGTGAGGTCGTGCACGTGCACGACCACGACCACGACCACGACTAGGCCCTTGGGTCGCGACGTCACCGTCGCGGTCGATGCCAACGGGGCCGACCTGGGTCCCGCGGAAGTCGCAGCGGGGGCCGCGATGGCCGCCGCGCGAGGCGTGAGGGTCCTCCTCTTCGGCCCGGCCGGGGAGCTCGGCGACCCCGTCGACGGCGTCACCGTCGTGGACGCGCCGCGCTCCGTCGCCAAGGACGCCGACCCCGCGCGGGCCGTCCGCGCGAACCCCGACTCCTCCGTCGTGCGTGCCGTGCGCGCCGTCGCCGCCGGCGAGGCCGACGCCTTCGTCTCCGGCGGCTCCACGGGCGCCGCGCTCGCCGCCGGCCTCTTCAACGTGAAGCGCATGCGGGGCGTCCACCGCCCGGCGCTCGCGGTTCCCGTGCCGGTTCCGGGCCACCCCGTGACGTTCCTGGACGTGGGCGCGAACGTCGAGGTCCGCCCCGAGCACCTCGTCCAGTTCGCCTTCATGGGGGCCGCGCTCGCCGGCGTCGTGCTCGGCGTCGAGACCCCGCGCGTCGGGCTCCTCTCGAACGGCGAGGAGGCGACGAAGGGCACCCCGCTCGTGCAGGAGGTCCACGCGCTGCTCGCCGCCGCACCCGGCCTCAACTGGGTCGGGAACGTCGAGGGCACGGACCTCACGAGCGGCAAGGCCGACGTCATCGTGACGGACGGCTTCACGGGGAACGTCGCGCTCAAGGCGCTGGAAGGCGCCTCCCAGGCGACGCTCGGCGCGGTCCGCACGGCCGCCACGAGCTCGGTCCGGGCGAAGCTCGGCGGGCTGCTGCTCAAGCCGGCGCTGCGCGGCTTCCGGGACGAGGTGGACCCGGAGAACGCGGGCGGCGCGTACCTGCTCGGACTCCGCTCGCTCGGGGTGGTCCCGCACGGCCGCTTCACCCGCTACGGCTTCTCCCAGGCCATCCTCCTGGCCGCCCGCGGGGTCACCGGGGACGTCGTCGGGCGCACCCATTCCGCGCTCGATGCGGCCGGCGCGCTCCGGGGAGGGCCCCATGCGTCCGACCCGAGCCCTAGCGTGGCCTGACCCATGACCCGCGAGGAAGTCTTCACCCTCATCAACGATCACCTGGCCGACGAGCTGGGAGTCGACCGCGCCAGGATCGGCGAGGAGACCCGCTTCAGGGAGGACCTCGAGGCCGACTCGCTGGACCTCTACACGCTCGTGCAGGAGCTCGAGGACTCCTACGGGGTCGTCATGAGCGACGAGCAGGCCGCGGGGATCGCCACCGTGGGCATGGCGATCGACTTCGTCCTCGAGCACGCGCCCGCGGCGTCCTAGGCCCTGGAACAGCTCGCCGCACTCCTGGCAGCACTGCCCGAGGACCTGTCGACGCAGGTCTTCACCCATGCCTCGTTCACCGAGAAGCGAACGGACTCCTACGACCGCCTCGCGTTCCTGGGCGACTCCGTCCTCGGCCTGGCGGTCTCCTCGCACCTGTTCCCGCGCCTGGAGGCCGAGCGCTCCGGCATCGGCCAGCTCACGAAGATCCGCGCGCAGGCCGTGAGCGGCGTCGCGTGCCGCGCGGTCGCCGAGCGCCTCGGGGTCCCCGAGCGCCTCGCCGCCGCGGCGCCCAAGGGCACGAACGTCGCCGGTCTCGACACCCAGCGCGTCATCTCCTCCATCACCGAGGCGGTCATCGGCGCGGTGTACCTCGTCCACGGGTACGAGACCACGGCCGCGGCGGTCGTCGAGGCCTTCCAGCCGGAGATCGAGGAGGCGCTGGACCACCCCGTCGACTTCAAGAGCGCGCTGCAGGAGCGCCTCGCCCAGCGCGCCCGCACCGTCGTCTACCGCGTCGCCGCGGAGCACGGGCCGCCGCACGACCGCGTCTTCGACGTCGTCGCGACGGTCGACGGCGAGGAGGTCGCCACGGGCTCGGGCACGTCGAAGAAGAGCGCCGAGCAGGCCGCGGCGCGTGCCGCGCTCGTCCTCTACGAGCCGCGGGCGAAGGTCGTGGGCTGATGCACCTCAAGTCGATCTCGCTCAAGGGCTTCAAGTCGTTCCCGGACCGCACGAAGCTCGAGTTCGGCTCGGGGGTCGCGGTCATCGTCGGCCCGAACGGCTCGGGCAAGTCGAACGTCACCGACGCGGTCCTCTGGGCCATGGGCGAGCAGTCGCCGCTCGCGGTCCGCGGCCAGTCGATGCAGGACGTCATCTTCGGCGGCGGCAAGGGCGTGCAGGCCCGCTCGAGCGCCGAGGTCGAGATCGTCATCGACAACGGCGACGGCGCGATCGACCTGCCGCTGGGCGAGATCTCCATCCTGCGCCGGCTCGATCGCTCCGGGGAGGGCGAGTACCGCCTCAACGGCGCGAAGTGCCGCCTGGTCGACGTGCTCGAGGTCCTGAGCGACACGGGACTCGGCAAGGAGATGCACTCCGTCGTCTCCCAGGGCCGCGTCGAGGGCATCGTCACCTCCAAGCCGAAGGACCGGCGCCTGCTCATCGAGGAGGCGGCCGGGCTCGGCAAGCACCGCAAGCGCCGCCGCCGCGCGCAGATCAAGCTCGAGCGCACCCAGGACAACCTCGACCGCGCGCTCGATGTCGAGCGCGAGGCCCGCTCCCGCCTGCGGCCGCTCAAGCGCCAGGCCGAGGCGGCCGAGCTCCACGAGCGGATCGAGCGCCAGACCGTCGAGGCGCGCTGGGAGCTCGTCCGCGACGGGCTGCGGGCCCGCCGGGCCCAGCTCGCTGCCGCGCAGACCGAGACGACCGCCGCGAAGGCCGAGCGGGACGA
>JAOPZO010000292.1 GCA_025964065.1 Solirubrobacterales bacterium
CGCCGACGTGGTCGGCATGCCAGTGGCTCGTCACGAGCAGCTCGGGCCTCGTGACGCCGTGCTCGCCGAGGAACGCGTCGAGGCGCGCGTCCGACGCCCGTGTCCCGGCCCCGCAGTCGACGAGCACGCGGCCCGCGACGAGCAGGACGTTCGCGCTCGGCCCAGGCCGTTCGTCGAGGGCGAGCCAGGCAGGGAGCACCCGCCGAGGGTACGTGGGACGGACCGGACGAGGCGACGCCGCGCCGCTGGCCACGCCCTGCTGCAACCAATCCGGCCAGCACCGGTCTGCGGACTGGACCGGCGGTCGACGTAGCTTCCGCCCGCCGGTCCTGCTCGAACGGGGTGGCGCGGCGGCACGCTGCCCGTCCTTCACCCCGCCGCCCGGAGACCCGCCTTGCCCCGATCGCTCCACCCGCGCGCCGCCCTCGGCGCGCTGCTCCCGACCCTCGCGCTCGCCGTCGCGGCCGCCCCCGCCCAGGCGGTGAACACCGTCGTCACCGCGAACGGCGCCGCCTGGCAGGTCCACGACGCCGCCGCGCCGAGCCTCGACACCGGAAGCCTCCGCACGGTGAGCGGGGACCCCGTGTACGGCTACGGCTCCATCCGCGTCAAGGTCTTCGACGCCCCCTCCAACGACCCGTCCACCCGCTTCAACGGCGAGATGATGCGTGGCTTCGGGCTCCGGTTCGACGGCATCGACGGCTTCACGAGCACGAGCCCGGTCCTGCTCGACGGCATCTCGGTGGCCCGCAGCGTGAAGGTGTCGAAGCCCGGCGACTGGACGCGCTGGCTCGACTCCTACACGAACACGACCGACCGCTCGATCACGCTCACCTCCTCGTTCGGCGGCACCCTCGGCTACAACCTCCCGGGCCGCCAGTCGCAGGTGCTCGGCTCCTCGAGCGGCGACACCACGCTGTCCGCCGCGGACTCCTGGGTCGCGATCGGCGTCCCCAACGCCGCGACGCCCGGAGCGGTGCAGCGCGCCCCCTCCGCCACCGTCATCGGCACGCCCGCCCCGTTCACGGGCGCGCTGACGGGGACGGGCAACCACCAGCGCGACCCGTTCACGCTGCCGCTCCCGACCACGGGGCTCGACGCGAACTTCTACGGCTTCCGGAACAACCTGACGCTCGCGCCGGGCGAGACGCGCTCGCTGCTGCACTTCACCGTCGCCGGGCTCGCCGAGAGCGCCGCCACCGCCGGGCAGCAGGTGACCGCGGTGCAGACGAAGGCCGACGCGCTGGCCCGCGAGCCCGACCTCACGGACATCCCGACGGGCCTGCGCTGCACCGTCGCGAACTTCAGTGTGGCGACGACCACGGGCTTCGACCCCGCGGCCTGCGCCACTGCGAAGCCCCCGGAGGTCCCGGCCCAGAAGGCCGTCGCGCTGGCGGTCTCCACCTCCCCGTACGACGTCGTCGGGAAGTCCATCACCGAGCTCGCGGCCGACATGGCCTCGGGGAAGACCACCTCGCAGCAGATCACCCGCGCCTACCTCGACCGCATCGCGGCCTACGACACCGGCGCCTACGGCTTCCACACCTACATCCGCGTCGCCGGCGACGCGATGGCGCAGGCCAAGGCCGCCGACGCCAAGCGCGCCGGGGGCGCCACCGGGGACCTCCTCGGCATCCCGGTGAACATCAAGGACATCTTCGACACGAAGGACATGCCGACGACCGACGGCACCCTGGCGCTCGACGGCTGGCAGCCCCGCAAGGACGCCTTCCAGGTCGCCCGGCTGCGGGACGCCGGCGCCGTCATCCTCGGCAAGGGCAACCTGTCGGAGTTCGCGAACTCGGGGAGCTACTCCGAGTCGGGCTACATGACGAGCTGGAACGCGTTCAAGCCCTCGAAGTCGACGCTCGGCTCGAGCGGCGGCCCGGCCGCGGCGACCGCGCTGAGCATGGCGGGCTTCGGGATGGGAACGCAGACCGGCGTCTCCCTGTACGCCCCGGCGACGGGCGCCGGGCTCGTGACCCTGCGCGGCACGGACGGCATCTCCTCGGGCTCCGGGGTCATGCCGCTCACCTACCTGCAGGACTTCGAGGGCCCGATGGCCCGGACCACGAGCGACGTCGCGCGGGTGCTGAACGCCACGACGGGCACCGACCCGACCGATCCGTCGACGGTCGCCGCCGACGCGGACGCCAGGCGGCCCGCCGACTGGAAGACCGCGCTGGACCCCGCGGCGCTCGAGGGGAGGAAGATCGGCTTCGTGCCGGCGTCCTTCGACGCGAACCTCTCCTACGGCCAGGGGGACGGGACCGTCGAGGCGCTGAAGGCGAAGCTGTCCGCGCTCGAGGCGGCCGGTGCGACGCTCGTGCCGATCACCGCGGCCACCCCGGCCGCGGCGACACAGCCGCCGCTCAGCGGCAGCCGCGCCGAGGAGGGCTGGCAGAGCTACTGGGAGGACCAGGTCGACCCGCCGTTCACGACGGCGGCCGGCATCCTCTCCTCGCCCAAGGTGCTCCCGTACAACCGCCGCGCCCAGGCGCCGGCCGCGCGCCTGAGCGAGGCCGACGTCGCGAGCATCATCGCCACCCGCGCCGAGAACAAGCGGCGCTGGGGCGTGTACATGGACGAGGCGGGCGTCGACGCGATCGTCTACCCGGGCTTCCGCTCGGACGTCTACGACAACGACGGGGCCCAGACGCTCTCCTCGGACCGCGGGACGGGCGTGCCGACGTCGAACATCGGCCTGCCGACGCTCGTGCTGCCGATCGGGCCGAACCCGAACGGCGACCCGATGTCCTTCCAGATCGTCGGGCGCGCGTTCGAGGACGCGAAGGTCCTGGGCTTCGGGCACGCGCTCGAGGTCGAGCTCGGGGCGGCGGCCAAGCAGCTGCCCGCCGCCGCGCCACGCCTGGCCTACGACCCGGACGCGACGCCCGATCCGATCGTCATCCCGACGCCCGAGGCGCCCGTGACGCCGTCGCCCGTCGAGCCGGTCGAGGAGAAGGTGACGGTGGTCACTGTCACGACGCCCGGTCCCGCACCGGCGCCCGTCACGGTGACCGTGCCCGGCCGGGCGACGACCCTGCCGGGGCGCGCGACGAGCCCGAAGCTCGTCGTGACGCTTCCGCGCCGGGGTGGGTTCACCGCCACGCGGGCACGGCTCGCGATCCGCAACGCGGGGACCAGCACCGCGACCGGTGTCGTGACGCTGTCCCGCCGGATCGAGGTCCGCGGCACCATGCGGACCCAGGTGCTCGGTCGCGCGAACGTCACGGTGGCGGCCGGGAGGAGCACGACGGTCTCGGTGGTGCTCTCGAGCGCGGGCCGGCGCGTCGTGAAGGGCAGGACGACGCTCGCGGTCGCGGCGACCTTCGCCCTGCGGGCGTCGAGCGCGGCGTCGGCCCGGAAGGTGGGCGTGACGCTGCGGCGCTAGCCCCGACCGCCGCGGGCGTCCTCCGGGGCGCCCGCGGGTAGCGTCGAGGGGATGAGCACCGCCGCCTTCGACCCCACCCCGGCCGGCCACGGCCGGACGGTCCCGCCCGAGGCCCCGTGGTGGGGCAACCACCTCGGCGAGCTGCGCTGGCAGGCCGAGCTCGCGCGGCTGCTCGTCGACCCGGTCTACCACGGCGCGGGGGTGGAGCGGGGGGACGGCGCGCCCGTGGTGCTCGTTCCGGGGTTCATGGCGGGCGACGTGACGCTCGAGGTCATGCGCCGCTGGCTCGTCCGCATGGGGTACGACGCGCACGGCTGCGGGATGGTCGCGAACGTGGACTGCTCCGACCGCGCCGCGGACCGCCTCTTCGAGCAGGTCGTCGCGCACCACGAGCGGACGGGGCGGAAGGTCGCGGTCATCGGCCACAGCCGCGGCGGGCACTTCGCGAAGGCGCTCGCGCGACGGGCGCCGGAGCACGTGCAGTCGGCGATCTCGCTCGGCGCCGGGCTCGACTCGCCCTTCGACATCTCGACCCCGACGCGCGCCGCCGTGCACGCCGCGCGAAAGGTCCACGCGCTGACGAGCGACCGCATCGCGCGGAACGGGTGCTTCACCGACACGTGCCGCTGCAAGTTCACCGCGGACTTCGCGGGCCCGACCCCGGAGGAGGTGCCGTTGACGAGCATCTACTCCAAGGGCGACGGGGTCGTCCGCTGGCGCGCGGCGATCGTGCCGTACGCCCGCTGCGTCGAGGTCACGGGCTCCCACGTCGGCCTCGCGTTCAACCGCAAGGTCTACGCCGAGCTTGCGCGCACCCTCGCGGCGCAGACCCGCGAACCCTCGAGCACCCTCAAGGGGGCCTGACCCCTTTCAGGCGGAAAGGCCGCACGTTGCGGCCTTTCCCACCCGAAGGGGTCAGACCCCTTTCAGGCGCGGGCGCCGACCTCCTCGGACGGCGCGGGCTCCACGCGGCCCTCGGCGGCGACGGCTTCCTCCCAGATCACGCCGCGCTCCTCGGCCTCGAGGACCATCTGGCGGGCGATGACGAGCATCTGGATCTCGTTCGCGCCCTCGTAGATCTGCAGGACCTTCGCGTCGCGCATCATCCGCTCCGCGGGGAACTCCTTGAGGTAGCCGTTGCCACCGAGCACCTGCACCGCCTCGGTCGTCGCCTCCATCGCCACGTCGGAGGCGACGAGCTTCGCCGCCGCCGAGAGCTTCGTCATCCGTGGGTCCTGCTCGTCGACGCACGTCGCCGCCTGGAACGCGAGCGCCCGCGCCGCCGCGACGCGCGCCTCGAGCCCGGCGAGCTTGAACTGCACGCCCTCGTGCTCGATGAG
>JAOPZO010000327.1 GCA_025964065.1 Solirubrobacterales bacterium
GGCGGACCCGGCGAGCCGCGGCGCGGGGCGCACGCCCGTGGACGACGGTGCGCGGCAGGCCGAGGTGCTCGGCCGCGCCCGGGCCGTGGCGCTCGAGGAGCCCGCGACGGGGAAGCGCGTCGCCTACGAGGCCGCCGGCGTCGGTCCCACCAACGCGATCTCCCGCGGGCGCTGGCTCTGGGTCGTCGACACCGCCGGGGACGCCCTGCTCGTCTTTCGCGTGCATCCCGAGCTCGAGCTCGTCCGCCGCGTCTTCCTGCCCGGCGGCCCGTTCGCCCTCGCGCTCGACCCGGAGAAGCAGCGCCTCTTCGTGACGCTGACCGAGCGCAACGAGGTCGCCGAGCTGCCCGCCCACGGGCGCCCGAGCGAGCTCCGGCGCTTCGCGACGGTCCGACAGCCCGACGCCGTCGCGGTCGACCCGGCGACGGGCCGCGTCCACGTGCAGGGGGCCGATGCGCTCCAGCGCTTCGACCCGGGACCGCTTCCGCCGCGCTGAGCGCCGGCGGTCAGGCGTCGCGGCTGCGGCGCCAGGCGATGAACAGCCCGAGGCCCAGGCCCACCGCGCCGACGGCCACCACCTCGGTGACGATGGACTCGCTGTCGCCGGAGGCGGCGAGCAGGGAGACGACGAGGCCGACCACGACGGCCACGACCAGGACGATGGGGTTGCGGCGGTAGAAGTCGATGACGCCTCGCATGGGGGACAGCCTAGGCTTCGCCCGTGCCCGAGCTCCTGGTCTGCGCCACGTCGACCGCGCTGGACGCCCGCGAGCTCCTGCGTGCCCTCGAACGGGCCGCGCCGGAGGGCACGCGTGTGCGCAGCGCCCCGGGCTGGCTCGCGGAGGGCGAGCCGGGCGAGGGACTCGTCGCCGACGGAGCCCAGGAGCGCGGCGCCCACGTCGTCGTGCTCGTCCCGGGCGGCGCGGACCTCGCGAACCACGCGCTGCTGACCGAGCAGGCGGTCCTCGCCCGCGGGCTCCCGGTCGCGGCGATCGTCGTCGCCGGCCCGGGCGGTGCCGCGCAGCGCGAGACGCTGCGGACCTGGGCCACGGCGGCGGTCGTCGAGCTTCCCGACCTGCAGTCGCCGATGGGGCGGGTCGCCGACTGGCCCCTGGCGGAGTGGCTCGCGGCGGAGGCCGTCGTGGCGACGTCGGTCGGCGTCGCGCTCATCCCCTACGGCGGCTGGGCGCCCCGCCCGACCCCGGACCCGCGCACGGCGGGCCGCGAGCCGATCAGCGAGGCGCTGCTCGAGATCGTGCGGGACGAGGGCCCCGTGCTCGCCTCCCGGGCCTACGGGCTCCTGAACAAGGCGGCGGGCGGGAAGAAGCTCACCTCGATCGTGCGGGCGCCCATCAGCGCGGCCGCCTACCGGCTGCGCCAGCAGGGGCAGCTCGAGATCACGGAGTCGCACAGCGGCGAGGAGGTGCTCCGCGTCACCGGGACGACGGCGGTGCGGGTGCGGGCGCTCGGTCCGCGGACGCTGGACGAGGTGCCGCTCGAGGAGGTCGCCGCGCTCATGGGGCGCCTGCGCGAGGCCGGGGCGGGCGAGCTCAAGCGGACGACGCTCGACGCCTACGGCCTCCGGCGGATGACGAGCCGCGCGGAGGAGCTCCTCGGGCTGGCCGAGGAGCTCTCCGCGGCGACGCGTTAGCGGACGGTGGGGCGGAGGTCGCGGCCGCCGCGGCGGCGCTGCGGGCGGTCGTTGCCGCCGAGGCGCAGCGCGCTCGTCGACGCGGCGCCGGCGAGCATCAGGATCCCGCCGGCGATCCACAGCACGACCTGCAGGACCGTCACGACGGCGGCGCCGCCGAGGAGGTTGTCGGTGAAGGAGCCGGCGAGCGCCACGAGGAGGCCGAGGAGCAGTGCGGACGCGCCGACCGGGAGCTGGATGCGGGTCATGGGACATGGGTGCCCGACGGGCGCGTCACCAACCCTCCCGCCTGCTTGACTGGACCACCGATGTTCGTCGGCGTCGCCCACACGGAGCACCCCGAGGCCCCCGAGCTCGTGCCGTCGGCCCACTGCCTGCTGCGCTTCCGGGAGCGGATGCCCGTGCGCACCCCGGGTGGCGCGGAGCCCGCGAGCCTGCTGCTCGAGGCGCTGCGCGACGCGGACATCACGCGCTGGCCGCCGGGCTGGGCGGTCTCGGACCGGCCCGCGGAGCTCTGGGCGGTCACGGCGGACCTCGCGTTCCCGCTGGCCCGGACCCCGACGCCGGGCCGCTGGCTCGCGGTGACCTGCCTGCGGCGGGCGGCACGGCCGTGAGCGACCACCTGGCCGACATGCGCCGCTCCTACGAGCTCGGCGGGCTGGCCGAGGCGGACCTCGCGCCGACCTGGCTCGCCCAGTTCGAGCGCTGGCTCGCCGAGGCGGTCGGGGCGGGGATCACCGAACCCAACGCGATGGTCCTCGCGACCGCGGACGCCGACGGGGCGCCGAGCGCGCGGACCGTGCTGCTCAAGGGCGTCGACGCGCGCGGCTTCGTCCTCTATACGAACCTCGGCTCCCGGAAGGGGACGCAGGCCGCGGCGAACCCGCGGGCCGCGCTGACGTTCCCGTGGATCGACCTGCAGCGCCAGGTCGGCGTCACCGGCAGGGTCGAGCCGGTGTCCGACGTCGAGGCCGACGCGTACTTCGCCTCCCGCCCGCACGGCTCGCGGCTCGGGGCGCACGCCTCCCCGCAGTCCTCCGTCGTCCCGGCGCGCAGCACCCTCGAGGAGCGGCTCGCGGCGCTCGAGGCGCGCTGGCCGGAGGGCACCGACGTGCCGCGGCCCGTGCACTGGGGCGGCCTGCGGGTCGTGCCCGACGCGGTCGAGTTCTGGCAGGGCCGGCCGAACCGCCTGCACGACCGGCTCCGCTTCCGGGCCGACGGAGCGGGTTGGGTCGTCGAGCGCCTCGCCCCGTGAGGGTGCCGGCGGGCTTCGCCGGGATCCCGGCGGAGGTCGAGCGGCTCCTCGTGTCCGGGGAGGCGGCGCGGGTCGGGGTGCTCCTGCTCGACGCGTTCGGCTGGGCGTTCGTCCAGCGCCACCTCGACCACGGGCTCCTGCGGCGCTGCAGCGTGCTCGCGCCCGTGGCCTCGCAGTTCCCGTCGACGACGACCGCGCACGTCACGACGATGCACTCCGGCCTGCCGGTCGGGGAGCACGGCCTGTACGAGTGGCGGGTGCTCGAGCCCTCGGCGGGGCGGGCGATCATCCCCCTGACGAGCTCGTGGGCGGACGCGGGGCCGCGGGACGGGCTGCGGGCGGCGGGGGTGCCGCCCGAGCGCTACGTCCCGGTCCCGAGCCTCTACGAGCGGCTCGGGGCGCAGGGGGTCGAGGCGCTCGCGCTCGAGCCGGCCGCGTTCTGTCCGTCGACCTACGACGAGGTCGCGCTGCGCGGCGCCCGGGTCCTCACCCACACGGGCCTGCCGGACGCCGCCGCGCAGCTCGCGCGGGCGCTCGCCGCGCCGGGGGAGGCGCCGCGCTACGTCTTCGCCTACGCGGACGAGATCGACCACGCGGGCCACGGCGACGGCCCGTCGTCGCCCGCGTTCGCCGCCGCCTGCCGGGCGACGCTCGACGGGCTCGAGCAGGCGCTCTTCGGCCCGGACGCCCCGCGCTTCGCGCCCGGGACGCGCCTGCTGCTGACCGCGGACCACGGGCAGGTCGACGTCCACCCGTCCCGGACCGACCACGTCGACGAGCTGTGGCCGGAGCTCCCCGGGCTCCTGCGCCGCGGCGCGGGCGGGCGACCGCTCGCGCCCTGCGGCTCGGCGCGGGACCTCTTCCTCCACGTCGAGGCGGAGCACGTGGACGCGGTCGTCACCGGGCTGCGCGATCGGCTGCCCGGGGGAAGCCGGGTGCTGGCGACGACCGACGCCGTCGCCGCGGGGTGGTTCGGCGCCGTCGGCCCGCGGTTGCGGCAGCGGCTCGCGGAGGTCCTGGTGCTTCCCGCTCCCGGGCGGATGGCATGGTGGTCGACGCTCGGCGGCGGGACACACCGGTTCCGGGGCCACCACGGCGGGCGGACTCCCGAGGAGTCCACGACGTTCCTGGGCATCCTCGAGCTGGGTTGACACCGTGCGGTCCGCGGCCGGGCGTGGTAGGAGTTCGCCGTGACCAGCGGCTCCCGCTTCGCCCGCATCGCCCGATGGGCCATCACGCACCGCTGGCAGACGATCCTCGCCTGGTTCGTGCTCGTCATCGCCGTGAACGTCGCGGGGGCGAGCGTCGGCTTGAAGGAGATCTCCTCGTTCCGCCTGCCCGACACGGAGTCGCAGCGCGCCTACGACGTGCTCGCCCGCAGCGCGCCCGAGCAGAACGGCCTGAACGACCAGTTCGTGTTCGTCGCCCGCGAGGGGACGCTCCGGGACGGCCCGCGCCGCGAGGCGGTCGAGTCCGCGCTGGAGGACGTCGCCGGGATCGACGAGGTGATCTCCGTCTCGAGCCCGTTCGACGCCGGTGGGCTCAGCCCCGACGGGCGCATCGGGGTCGCGCAGGTCGTCTACGACCTCGACTTCGACACCGTGAAGGCGGAGGACATCAAGCCCGCACAGGAGGCCGCCTTCGCCGCGCGCGCCGCGGGCCTCGAGGTCGAGAACGGCGGCCCGGGCGCCCAGACCGTGCGGTTCTCCGAGCAGGAGGGCGGCACGGAGCTCGTCGGCATCCTGGTCGCGTTCGTCGTCCTCATCATCACCTTCGGCTCCGTCATCGCCGCCGGGGTGCCGCTGCTCACCGCGCTGCTCGCGATCGCGGGCATGGCCGGGCTCGTGCCGTTCATCTCGCAGGTGGTCGACACGCCCGACTTCGCCATGCAGCTCGCGATCCTCATCGGGCTGGGCGTCGGGGTGGACTACGCGCTCATCGTGCTCACGCGGTACCGGTCGGAGGTCGCGGGCGGGTTCTCGCGCGACGACGCGATCGTGCGCGCCATCGACACCGCGGGACGGACCGTCTTCTTCGCCGCGCTGACCGTCGTCATCGCGCTCCTCGGCCTGCTGCTGCTCGGCCTCTCGTTCATGCAGGGCGTCGCGATCGCCGCCGTGTCCGCGGTGCTCCTCACGATGATCGGGGCGCTCACCGTGCTGCCGGCGCTCGTCTCACGCGCGGGCGACTGGATCGACCGGTGGCGGATCCCCATGCCGGGGTCCCGGAAGGGCGTCGCGAAGGAACAGCCCGGCGGGAGCCCGGCCTGGCAGCGCTGGGCCGAGGGCGTGCAGAAGCGGCCGTGGGCCGCGGTGGCGGTCGCGCTCGTGGTGCTCGTCGGGCTCGCGCTGCCGGCGCTCGGGATGCGCCTCGGAAGCGGCGACGCCAGCCTCGACCCGGAGGACGCGACGACGAAGAAGGCCTACGACGCGATCGCCGAGGGCTTCGGGCCCGGCGTGAACGGCTCGTTCCTGCTGGCGATCGAGCTGGGGAAGCCCGGGGACGAGGCGGGTGCCACCGCGGTCGCGCGCGCCGTCGGCGGGGACCCGAACGTCGACCGCGTGGCGCCGCCGACCCTCTCGAAGGACGGCCGGGTCGCGACCGTGACGCTGTTCCCGAGGACCGGCCCGCAGGAGGAGGCGACGAACGACCTCCTGACCCGGCTGCGGGAGGAGGTGCTGCCGCCCGTCGAGCGCGCGACGGGGACCACGGTGTCGATCGGCGGCGCGACGGCCTCGAACGAGGACTTCGCCGAGGTCATCGCCGGGAAGCTGCCGCTGTTCGTCGCGATGGTCGTGATCCTGAGCGCCCTGCTGCTCACGGCGGTCTTCCGGAGCGTCTTCATCCCGCTCAAGGCGGCGGCGATGAACCTCCTGTCGATCGGCGCGGCGCTCGGCTTCGTGACGCTCGTGTTCCAGGAGGGGATCGGCGCCGAGCTCATCGGGGTCGGGACGGGCCCCATCGAGTCGTTCGTGCCCGTGATGCTCTTCGCGATCGTCTTCGGGCTGAGCATGGACTACGAGGTGTTCCTGATGTCCCGGGTGCACGAGGAGTGGATTCATCACGGTGACGCGTCGCGGGCGGTCCGGACCGGCCTCGCGACCACGGGGCGGGTCATCACCGCGGCCGCGGCGATCATGGTGCTCGTCTTCGCGGCGTTCGCGATCGCGCCGGACCGGGTGATCAAGCTCTTCGGGCTCGGGCTGGCGATCGCGGTCTTCCTCGACGCGCTCGTCATCCGCTGCCTGCTCGTGCCCGCGCTCATGGAGCTCATGGGGAAGAAGGCCTGGTGGATCCCGGGCTGGCTCGACCGCGTCGTGCCGAGGCTCGCGCTCGAGAAGGAGGAGGAGCAGCCCCGCGAGAAGGTCGTCGCCTAGGTGCGGTTCCTAGGGGACTGCGGAGGATCCCGCGGGTCGCGGGGCGAGGCGGCGCGCCAGCGCGGGCGCCGCCACGAGCATCACGAGGAGCCGCAGGACCTGCACCGCCAGGACGAAGGTCGTGTCCGCGCCCGAGCCGACCGCGACCGCCAGCACGGCGTAGAGGCCGCCCGGCGTCGTCGCGAGGTAGGCGCTCAGGATGCTGACGCCCGCGAGCGGCGCAAGCACGAGCGCGAGCGCGAACGAGCCGACGAGCAGCGCCGCGATCAGCGCGAGGGCGGGGAGCAGGACGCGGGCCGCCTGACGCAGGCTCGCAGGGGTGAACCGCAGGCCGACCTCCACGCCGATGACGCCGAAGGCGAGCTGCTGCACGAGCTCCGGGACCGCTGCGACGCCGGGCGCGCCCGTCACCGTGAGGACCGCGGCGACGAGGAGCGGCAGCAGCAGCGTCGGGGCCGGGAACGGCACCCGCCGGGCGAGCAGGAGCCCCGCGCCGACGCAGGCCGCCGCGAACACGAGGCCCTGCAGCCCGCCCTCCTGCGCCGGCAGCGTGCCGCCGGAGCCCGCGGCGCCCTCACTCCCGAACGCCACCGCCGCGAGGACCGGGGTGAGGAGCACGACGACGAACACCCGCAGGTACTGCAGCACCGCGACCATCCGCTGGTCCGCGCCGAGCTCGCGGGCCATGACGATGATCCCGGTCGCGCCGCCCGCGATCGTGCCGAACGCCGCGGTCGCGCGGTCGAGGTCCGTGACGCGGGCGAGGGCCATGCCGCAGAGCACGGAGAGCCCGAGGGTCGCGAGCGTCACGAGGACGATCGGGACCAGGTCGTTGCCGATCTCCTCGAGCGTCGAGAGCGTGACGTAGGTGCCGAGCACGACGCCGACGAGCGCCTCGCACCCGTGCAGCAGCCCCTTCGGCGTGCCGCCGGCCTCGCCGGCGGGCGGCGGCCAGGCGAGCGCGACCGCGATCCCCGCGAGCATCCCGGAGAACAGGGCCGAGGAGGGGAGGCCGACGGCGTCGCCGGCGAGCGCGCCGAGGACCGTCAGCGCGAGGAGGACGAGCCGGCGCACCGGCCCGCATCATGGCGAGCGCCCGCCCGCGTGGCGCGAGCGCCCTCCCCGG
>JAOPZO010000349.1 GCA_025964065.1 Solirubrobacterales bacterium
ACCGTTCCCGCGCGATGTCGTCGTCTCCCGAGCCCCAGGGCCTGCCGGATCCCCACGAGCGGCGGACGGCCGGAAGCAGCCCGTTCCCGTCCTGGGAGCGGCGCAAGGCCGAGGCCCAGCACCTCCTCGCCTGGGCCACGACGGGCGACGTGCGGCGCGGGCCCGGCGACCCGGACCGCTAGTCACACGAACCGCACACGCGCGAGGTCGGTGCGGCGTACGCTGGGCGGGTGCGTTCCCCGTCCCCCAGTCCGTCCGGCGTCTCCCGCCGCGGCATGCTGGTCACGCTGGCGGCCATCGCGCTGGGCGGGATGGTCCTCTGGCTCGTCGAGCCGCTGCACGAGGCCGCGTCGTTCGCGCTCAAGGGCGACACGACGGGCCTGAAGGACCAGCTCCGCGAGCTCGACGGCTGGGGCGTGGTCGTGCTCGTCGTCGTGATGCTCGCCCACGCGGTCATCTGGTATCCCGCGGAGATCCCCACCGCCGCCGCGGGCTTCGTCTACGGCTTCGCGCTGGCGCTGCCGATCGTCGTGGTCGGCTGGCTGCTCTCCGCGCTGCTCACCTACGGGATGGGCCGCTACGCGGGACGGGCCCTGCTGCACCGCATCGCGGGCGAGCGGCGCTTCGTCCACGCGGAGCGTGCGGTGCAGGCGGGCGGCGCGCCCGTGCTGCTCGCGGCGCGCCTCGTGCCCGTGGTGCCGTTCAGCCTCACGGGCTACGTCGCGGGCGCCGCGCGCGTGTCGCTCTGGCGCTTCTCCTGGACGACGGTCGTGGGCTTCCTGCCGCTGACGCTCGTCTTCGTCCTCCTCGGGTCGCGGCTCGAGGGCCTCTCGCTCACGGACCCGCTGCTCTACCTCGCGCTCGCCCCGCTCGGCGCGCTGCTCTTCCTCGCGAAGCCGCTCGCCCGTCGCATGCGGGTCCCGGCCGAGGACGAGCCGCCGGCCGTCCCCAGCACCTAGGGCACTGCCCTCCCGCTTACAGCCCGAGCTGCTCGCGCACCAGGCGCGTGACCTCCTTGCCGTCCGCGCGGCCCTTCGTCTCCTTCATCACCGCCCCGATGATGGCGCCGATGGGCTTCATGTCGCCGCCCCTGATGCGCGCGGCGACGTCGGGCTGCGCCTCGAGCGCCGCGGCGACCACGGGCGCGAGCTCCTCCGCGCCGCCCATCGCGGCGAGGTTCTCGGTCTCGACGATCGCGGTGGGGTCGCCGCCCTCGGCCACGAGCTTGTCGAGCACGGTCTTGCCGGCGCCGGCGGTGATCTTCTTCTCCGTCACGAGCGTGACGAGGCCGGCCAGGGCGGCGGGGCGCACGTTCGAGCCCGCCGGGTCGACGTCGGCGCCGAGGCGCTGGACGAGCTCGTTCGTGGTCCAGTTCGCGAGCGGCACGGCGTCGGCGTCGCCCTCGGCGAGCGCGGCCTCGAAGTAGTCGCCGAGCTCCGTGCGCCAGGCGAGGAGCTTCGCGGTGTCCGGGTTCAGCCCGAGCTCGTCGGCGAAGCGGGCCTGCCGCGCCGCGGGGAGCTCCGGCATCGCCGCGCGGGCGCGCTCGAGCATCTCCGGGGTGATCGTCACGGGCGTGAGGTCGGGCTCGGGGAAGTAGCGGTAGTCGTGCGCCTCCTCCTTCGAGCGCATGGACGTCAGCCGCTCCGTCCGCGGATCGAAGTGCAGCGTCTCCTGGACGACGGGCTCGCCCGCGCGGAGCAGCCCCTCCTGCCGGGCGACCTCGGCGCGGATGCCGCGCTCGATGAAGCGGAAGGAGTTCATGTTCTTCAGCTCGGTCTTCACCCCGAGCTCCTGCTGGCCGACGGGACGGATCGAGATGTTCGCGTCGCAGCGCAACGAGCCCTCCTCCATGTTCACGTCGGAGACGCCGATGCGGCGCATGGTCGTGCGCAGCAGCCGGAGGAACTCGCCGGCCTGCTCGGCGGAGGTGATGTCGGGCTCCGTGACGATCTCGCAGAGCGGCGTGCCGCCCCGGTTGAAGTCGACCACCGAGGCCGCCGAGCCCTGGATCCGCCCGCCGCCGCCACCCGAGTGGATCGTCTTCGCCGCATCCTCCTCGAGGTGCGCGCGGTGGATGCGCACGCCGCCGAGCTCGCCGCCCGAGCAGAGCGGGTCCTCGTTCTGGCTGATCTGGTACCCCTTGGGCGAGTCGGGGTAGAAGTACTGCTTCCGGTCGAAGATCGAGCGGTCGTTGAGCTTGCAGCCCAACGCCAGGCCGATCATGAGGCCGAAGTGGATCGCCTCGGCGTTGATGACCGGGAGCGCGCCGGGGAGCGCGAGGCAGACGGGGCAGGTCCGGGTGTTCGGCTCCTCGCCGAAGCCGAGCCCGCACGAGCAGAACATCTTGGTGCGGGTCGCGAGCTGGACGTGGATCTCCAGGCCGATGACGGTCTCGTACTCGACGGCGGGGGTCATCCGACCAACCCTCCGTCGTTCGGGCCGACTGGTCCGTCGCCACCACGCGGGTTCGTGCCCAGGACCGCCGATCCGTCGAAGCCGAGAGCCCCTTCGAGCGCGTGGGCCGCGTCGAGGAGGCGGTTCTCGCTGAAGGCCGGACCCGCGAGCTGCAGGCCGACCGGCAGGCCCTCGCTCAGGCCGCAGGGAAGCGAGATGGCGGGGATGCCGGCGAGCGACATCGGGACGGTGAAGTAGTCGTTGAGGTACATCGCGAGCGGGTCGTCGGTGAGGGCGCCGAGGCCGAAGGCGACCCCGGGGCTCGTCGGGGTGACGAGGAAGTCGATGCGGTCGAACGCCTTGGCGAAGTCGTCCGCGATCAGCGTGCGGACCTTCTGCGCGGAGGCGTAGTACGCGTCGTAGAAGCCGGAGCTCAGCGCGTAGGTGCCGAGCATGATGCGCCGCTTGACCTCGGGGCCGAAGCCGTCGTGGCGGGTGCGGGTGTACATGCTCGTGAGGTCCGCCGCCTCGGCGCGCATGCCGTAGCGGACGCCGTCGAAGCGGGCGAGGTTGCTCGAGCACTCCGCGGGCGCGAGCACGTAGTAGGCGCTCAAGCCGAAGTCGGCGTGCGGGAGCGGCACGCGCTCGACGGTCGCGCCGAGCGCCTTCGCCTGCTCGAGCGCGGCCTCGAAGGCGGCGAGGACGCCGGGCTCCACGCCCTCTCCCGTGAGGTTCTCCGGGACCCCGAGGCGGACGCCCCTCAAGTCCTGCGCGGTCGGCAGGACGATCTCGTCCGGGTGCCCGACGGAGGTCGCGTCGCGCGGGTCCTTCCCGGCCATGTGGCGGTAGAGGAGCGCGGTGTCGGTGACGTCGCGGGCGAACGGCCCGGCCTGGTCGAGGCTCGAGGCGAACGCGATCATCCCGTAGCGCGAGCAGGTGCCGTAGGTGGGCTTCAGGCCCGTGATGCCGCAGAGCGCGGCGGGCTGGCGGATGGAGCCGCCCGTGTCCGTGCCGAGCGCCCAGGGCGCGAGGCCGGCGGCGACCGCGGCCGCGCTGCCGCCGCTCGAGCCGCCGGGGACGCGGGTGCGGTCCCACGGGTTGAGGACCGGGCCGTAGGCCGAGTTCTCGTTGGAGGAGCCCATCGCGAACTCGTCCTGGTTCGTCTTCCCGAGCAGGACGGTGCCCGCGGCGGCGAGCTTCTCGACGACGGTCGCGGTGTACGGCGGCCGGTAGTCCTCGAGGATGCGGGAGCCGGCCTGGCTCGGGACGCCCTCGGTGCAGAACAGGTCCTTCACCGCCAGTGGGACGCCGCCGAGCTCGCCGTCCACGGGCTCGCCCGCGGCCTCCTCGGCGACCCAGGTGAACGCGTTGAGCTCGTCGGCGGCCGCGCGGGCGCGGTAGGCCTCGAAGTACTCCGTGCGGTCGAGGTCGCCGGACGCCATGGCGTCCGCGGCGGCCTTCGCCGAGAGGGCGATCAGCTCGGCGCTCATGCCTGCGGGCTCGGGACGCGGAAGCCGCCGTCGGCGACGTCGGGGGCCGCGGCGAGCGCGACCTCCTGGGACAGCGAGACGTGGGGCTCGTCGGCCCGGAGCGCGACGTCCACCGCGACGACGTGCGAGGTGGGCGCCACCGCCGTCAGGTCGAGCTCCGAGAGCTTCTCGATGTGCCCGAGGACCTTCGAGAGCTCTTCGCTCATCGTCACGGTCTCCTCATCGGTGAGCTCGAGGCGGGCGAGGCGGGCCACGTGCAGGACCTGGTCACGGCTGATCATGAGCCGCGCATCCTAGAAGGGGCGGCCGCCGGGCAGCTCGGTCAGCTCCACCAGCCCGTCGGGCGCTTGGACGGGTGGGCCCAGGCCTCGGGCGGCGCCACGCGCTGCAGCTCCTCGGGCTCCCGCAGCGCGGCGACGGGCTCGGGCGGCTCCTCCGGCGGGGAGATCGGAAGAGC
>JAOPZO010000361.1 GCA_025964065.1 Solirubrobacterales bacterium
GCTCTTCCGATCTGCCCGCGTGGCTCCTCGCGGCCGTCCTCGCGGGCGGCGCGCTCACCGCCGGCACCGCGGTGGCGCGCGAGGAGCTCGCCCCGGAGCCCGTGCCGATCCGGGACCCGTGCGAGGAGCGGGAGCTCCCGCGGAGCGGCGGCATCACGGGCTTCCTGCAGGACCGCGCGCTCGAGCTCCTCGACACGAACGCGTGCGAGCTCGGCGCGAGCCGCGAGGAGTACGTGCTCGCGCTGGCCGACCCGGACGACGCGAAGGCCTTCGAGGAGCGCTACGGCCGCGACCCCCGCTCGACCCAGGGCATCCTCGACGCGCTGCTGGGCTGAAGCGCCGCGGCTCGCCCTCGCACGGGTGCACGGGCGCGCGGTATCCTACGAGGCCTTGCCCGCTGTTCCCCCCGCCCTCGCCGCGCTCGGCTGGGCCCCGCAGCTCGCCTCCGCCCTGGAGGCACTCGGTGATGGGGAGCTCCTCCCGATGCGCGTCCAGGCCGCCGACCGTGGCTCCTACGAGCTCCTCGGCGCCGACGGCCCGATGACCGCCGCGCTCGCCGGGCGCGTCCGCCACGACGCCGGCCCGGGCGAGCTGCCCGTCGTCGGCGACTGGGTCGCGGTGGAGCCCTCGCCGCCCACGATCCGCCACGTGCTCGAGCGCCGCACCGTCCTGCGTCGCGCGGCCCCGACCGGCGCGCTGCAGGTGCTCGCCGCGAACGTCGACGTCGTCTTCGTCGTCTCCTCGCTGAACCGCGACCTCGACGCACGCCGCCTCGAGCAGTTCGTCGCGGTCGCCGCGGACGGCGGCGCCCAGCCCGTCGTCGTGCTCACGAAGTCCGACCTGCTCGCCGACCCGTCCGCGATGCTCGCGCAGGTCCGCCCCGTCACCCGCGGCGTCCCGCTCGTCATCGTCTCCGCCCAGCGCGGCGAGGGCCTCGAGGAGCTCGCGCCGTGGCTCACCCCGGGCTCCACCGCCGCACTGCTCGGCGCCTCCGGGGTCGGGAAGTCGACGCTCGTGAACGCGCTGCTCGGCGAGGAGCGCCAGACCACCGCGCCGATCAAGCGCACCTCCGACCAGGGGCGCCACACGACCGTCCGCCGCGAGCTCATCGTGCTCCCGTCGGGCGCCCTGCTCGTGGATGCGCCCGGCCTCCGGCTCCCCGAGCTGTGGGCGCCGGAGCAGGGGCTCGCCGCCGCGTTCGCGGACCTCGACGCGCTCGCGGAGGACTGCCGGTTCTCCGACTGCGCGCACCGGAGCGAGCCGGGGTGCGCGGTGCGTGCCGCGATCGACGCCGGGGAGCTCGACCCCGGGCGCCTCGCGGGCTTCCTGGAGCTCGAGGAGCAGACCGCGGGCCGCACGCAGCGCCCCTGGGCCTGACCCGGCGCGAACGCGACAGGCTGCGGGCCCGACGCGCGAACGGCGCTCCGGGCGGGTAGGACCACCGGGTGCCTCAGCTGAAGATCCTCGTCACCGGCGTCACCGGCTACATCGGCGACCGCCTCGTCCCCCGGCTCGTCGAGGACGGCCACGACGTCCGCGGCTTCGCCCGGAACGCGAGCAAGGTGCGCTGCGGCATCCCGACGACGGAGGGTGACGCCGTGACGGGCGCCGGGCTCGACGAGGCGCTCGACGGCGTCGACGTCGCCTACTTCCTCATCCACTCGATGGAGGGCGGCGGGGGCTTCGACGAGACGGAGCGGAAGACCGCGGAGACGTTCGTGACCGAGGCGCGGCGTGCGGGCGTGCGGCGGATCGTGTTCCTCGGCGGCCTGGTCCCGGCGGAGGACGCCGGGGGCGGCTCCAAGCACCTCGAGAGCCGCCATGCGGTCGAGGGGATCCTGCTCGAGGGCGCGCCCGAGTCGGTGGCGCTCCGGGCGAGCATGGTCATCGGCGCCGGCTCCCGCTCCTTCGACTTCCTCGCGTCGGTCGTCGAGCGCCTGCCCGTGCTGGCGCTGCCCGCGTGGCGGACGAACCGGACGCGGCCGATCGACGAGCGGGACGTCGTCGAGTACCTCGCGCTGGCGGGGACCTCGCTCGCGCTCGAGGGCCCGCGGACCTTCGACGTCGGCGGGGCGACCGAGCTCTCCTACGGCGACATGGTGCTCCGGATCGCCGAGCTGGCCGGCACGCCGCGCCCGTCGTTCGGCGTGCCCGTGAGCATCACGCCCGTCGCGAGCCGCGTCGGCGCCGCGATCGCCGGGGAGGACCCGGCGCTCATCGCGCCGCTCATGGACTCGCTGGAGTACACGCTGCTCCCCGACGACGCGCCCGCTCGCGAGGCGTTCGGGCTCGAGCTGCGCACCTTCGACGAGAGCGTCCGCTGGGCGCTCGACCGGCGGGCTGCCGCGGCCTGAGGGGCGTCCCGGCACGCTGTCACAATGGCCGGGCGATGACCTCCTTGCGCGGCAAGCTGCTGATCGCCTCCCCGGCCCTGGTGGACCCGAACTTCGCCCGGAGCGTCGTGCTCATCGCCGAGCACACGCGCGACGGCGCGATGGGCCTCGTCCTGAACCGCCCCTCCGACGCGGAGGTCGCGATCGCGGTCGGGGAGCTCGGCGGCATCGTCGCCCCGGGCGACCTCGTCTACGAGGGCGGTCCCGTGCAGACGAGCGCGGTGATGGTCCTCGCGGAGTTCAACGACCCGCGGGCCGCCGCCGCGGTCGTGCTCGGCGACGTCGGCTTCCTGCCCGCGGAGGGCGATCCGGAGGACCTCGTGGAGCACCTGCGGCGCGCGCGGGTCTTCGCGGGGCACTCGGGCTGGGGGCCCGGCCAGCTCGACGGGGAGCTCGAGGAGGGGTCGTGGATCGTCGTCGAGGCGCTCGTGGACGACGTCTTCGCGCCGGACCCGGACGAGCTGTGGGTCGAGGCGCTCCAGCGCAAGGGCGGGGCGTTCGCGCTGCTCGCCCGGGTGCCGGACGATCCCTCGGTGAACTAGGACTCCTAGCGCAGGGCGGGTTCCGGCGCGCCCCAGGACTCGCGGGCGTCGTCGAAGGCGTCCCAGTCGAGGCCGGGCGCGGGCGGTGCGGGCGGCGGGTCGTCGGGCGGCTTGCGCAGCCCGCCGCCGCCACCGCCGGACTCGTCCTCGCCCTCCGGGTCGCTCGCGCTCCCGCCCGCGTCGAGGCGGAGCCGCCGGCCGCGGAGGATGCGCCAGGCGCAGACGACCATGGCGCCGCTGAGCGTGACGGGCGCGGCCAGCGTGACCTCCTCCTCGGTGGCGGAGAAGGCGACGAGCAGCGCGGCGAAGCCGAGCGCGCCGAGCAGGAGGAGCGCCACCGTCCCGACCCAGGACACGTAGCGCTCCACCGGGGTGGCGAGCAGCCCGATGACGGCGGAGGCGCTGACGGCGGCCAGGGCGACGGTCACCTCCGCATCGTGCCACGGCGCGGGCGCCGCGACCACCACTTCAGTTCGCGGCGAACGCTCCTGCCGCCGCGACGAGGGTTCCGGCCTGCAGGAACGGGTCAGGGAGCGGGGTGCCGGGACGGCTGAAGCGCCAGCGGTGCGCCGTCGCGTGGACGAGGACCGCCGCGAGCGGGAGGTCGCCGTCGTGGAGGACGGGCGCGCCGTGGTCGAAGCGCAGGCCGTCCGGGCCGCGGCGCGTCGAGGTGCGCCCGCCGACGCCG
>JAOPZO010000092.1 GCA_025964065.1 Solirubrobacterales bacterium
CCCCGCCTGGCGGGCGGTCTCCCCCGGCGACCGGGCGGCGCTGCTGCGGCGCCTGGCCGACGTCGTCGACGCGCACGCGGAGGAGCTCGCCGTGCTCGAGGCGCGCGACGCGGGGCACGCGATCAGCGATGCGCGCGGCGAGGTCGGCATGGTCGCCGAGGTCTTCCGCTACTACGCCGGAGCGCCCGAGCGGCTGCTCGGCGACACGATCCCGGTGGCCGGCGGCCTCGGCTTCACGGTCCGCGAGCCGCTCGGCGTCGTGGGCCTCATCACGCCCTGGAACTTCCCGCTGCCGATCGCGTCGTGGAAGCTCGGGCCGGCGCTCGCGGCCGGGAACACCGTGGTGCTCAAGCCGGCGGAGCTCGCGCCGCTCACCTCCCTGCGCCTCGAGGCGCTCGCGCTCGAGGCGGGCTTCCCGGAGGGGGTCCTGAACGTCGTCTGCGGCACGGGCGCCGAGGCGGGCGCGGCGCTCGTCGCGCACCCGGACGTGGCGAAGGTCGCCTTCACGGGCTCGACGTCGACGGGCCGCACGATCGCCCGCAGCGCCGCGGACACCCTGAAGCGCGTCACGCTCGAGCTCGGCGGCAAGAGCGCGAACGTCGTCTTCGCCGACGCCGACCTCGAGCGCGCGGCCGCCGCCGCCCCGGGCGCCGTCTTCGCCAACGCGGGGCAGGACTGCTGCGCGCGCTCCCGCATCCTCGTGGAGCGCTCCGCGCTCGAGCGCTTCCTCGAGCTGCTCGAGCCGGCCGTGAAGGCCTTCCGGGTCGGGGACCCGCTCCTCGACGCGACGCAGATGGGGCCGCTGATCTCGGCGGCGCAGCACGAGAAGGTGAGCGGCTACGTCGCCGACGGGCCCGTGGCGTTCACCGGCAGCGCGCCCGCGGGCGGCGGCTTCTGGTTCCCGCCGACCGTGCTCGCCCCCGTCTCGAACGACGACCGCGTCGCGCAGGAGGAGATCTTCGGGCCCGTGGTGTGCGTCGTGCCGTTCGAGGACGAGGCCGACGCCGTGCGCCTGGCGAACGCCACGCCGTACGGGCTGAGCGGCTCCATCTGGTCGCGCGACGGCGGGCGCGCGCTGCGGGTCGCGCGCGCGCTCGACGCGGGCGTCCTCTCGATCAACTCGAACTCCTCGGTGCGGGCGACCACGCCGTTCGGCGGCGTGAAGCAGTCGGGCTACGGGCGCGAGCTCGGCCCGGACGCGACCGACGCCTACACCGAGCTCAAGACCGTCTACTACGCAACGGAAGGCTGAACGCATGGGTCGTCTCGACGGGAAGGTCGCGGTCATCACGGGCGCGGCCGGGGGGATCGGCGCCGCCACGGCCGAGCTCTTCATGGCCGAGGGCGCGAGCGTCGTCGGCGCGGACCTCTCGGACGACGGTGTCGGCACGCTGTCGCTCGCGGTCGACGTGACCGACGAGGAGGCGGTGCGCGGCATGTACGCGCGCGTGGTCGAGGAGTTCGGCCGCATCGACGTGCTCTTCAACAACGCGGGCATCTCCCCCGACGACGACACCTCGGTGCTCGACACGACCTTCGAGGCGTACCAGCGGGTGCAGGACGTGAACCTGAAGTCCGTCTTCTTCTGCTGCAAGCACGGGA
The DNA here is from genome assembly GCA_025964065.1 of Solirubrobacterales bacterium. Lineage (GTDB taxonomy): Bacteria > Actinomycetota > Thermoleophilia > Solirubrobacterales > Solirubrobacteraceae > Paraconexibacter. The sequence continues at coordinate 1,603 of JAOPZO010000092.1, forward strand.
TCCCCCACCTGCTCGCGAACGCGGGGCCCATCCGCGGCTCGGTCATCAACACGGCGTCGTTCGTCGCGGTGATGGGGGCGGCGACCTCGCAGATCTCCTACACCGCCTCGAAGGGCGGCGTGCTCGCGCTGTCGCGGGAGCTCGGGGTGGAGTTCGCCCGCACGGGGGTCCGCGTGAACGCGCTGTGCCCCGGCCCGGTCGACACGCCGCTGCTGCAGGAGCTCTTCGCGAAGGACCCGGCGAAGGCGGCGCGGCGCATGGTCCACGTGCCCGTCGGGCGCTTCGCGGCCCCGGAGGAGATCGCCCGGCCCGTGCTGTTCCTCGCCTCGGACGACTCGACCTACGTCAACGCCACGACGTTCCTGGTCGACGGCGGGCTCAGCGGGGCGTACGTGACGCCGGAGTGACAGGCTGCCGGGCATGAGCACCGAGCAGCACCCATGCCCCAACTGCGGCGAAGCCGTCCCGATCTCCGGCCTCCCCGTCCACGCCAAGGCGGCCGGGGAGCCCGGACTCGAGCAGGCGACGTGCCCCACGTGCGGCGAGCGCCTGCAGCGCGACGCCCTCGTGCGCGGCGCGGGCTGGGCGCTCGCGCCGGAGGACGAGGAGCCCGGCGCCGCCTGAGCGGCTCAGGCGGGCGTCGCCACGCCCGCGTACAGCGACTGCTCGACGGCGAGCAGCGTCCCGACGACGCCGTGGTCGAAGAACGGCAGGACCTGGGTGAGCAGCGCGGCGCTCATGCCACTCTTCCGGTCGACCCAGAAGTAGCAGTTGAAGAGGCCGGCCCAGTCGCCGCTGCCCGCGTCGCGCATCCCGGGGATCCGCTCGTGGCGAAGGTGGAGGCCGAGGCCCCAGCCCTGCGCGACCGGGAGCGACGGCACGTCGTTCGTGAGCTCGGGAACGGCGGACTGGATGAGCTCGGGCTGCTCGATGCCCTCGATGTGGTCCGTGAACATGAGCTCCACGCTCTCCTCGCGCAGGATCCGCGCGCCGTCGAGCTCGCCGCCGCGCAGCAACGCACGCAGGAAGCGGCCGTGGTCGCGCGCGGTGGAGTAGGCGCCGCTGCCGCCCCCGAGGAACTCCGGGTCGCGCGGGAGGTCGAGCGGAGTCGGGTCGAGGCCGCCCTCGGCGGTGCGGCTGTGGATCGCCATCATGCGGCCGAGCTGCTCCTCGGAGGGGCGGAACGTCGCGTCCACCATCCCGAGCGGCTCGAACAGCCCTTCCCGGAGCGCCTCGTCGAGCGGCCTGCCCGTGACGGACTCGACGACGAGCCCGAGCCAGTCCGTGCTGATGCCGTACTCGAAGCAGGTGCCCGGGTCGTGGACGAGCGGCGTGGCGAGGCCGGCCCGCAGGCCCGTGAGGACCGAGGGGGTCCCCGTGAGCTCGTGCCAGCGGTGCAGGTCGTGGTTCGTGAAGAAGTATCCGAGCCCCGAGGTGTGGGTCATGAGGTCCTGGATCGTCGGCGGGCGGCTCGGGGCGCGCAGGCGCGGGGTGTCGCCGTCCCAGCCGTCGAGGACCTGCAGCTCCCCGAACGCCGGGAGCACGTCCCGCACCGGGGTGTCGAGCGCGATCCGGCCCTGCTCGACGAGCTGGAGCGCCGCGACCGTGACCATCGCCTTCGTCATCGACGCGAGCCGGAAGACGGTGTCGGGCCCGACGGCCCCCGCTCCGGGCTCGTCTGCACGGAGGTGCCCGGCGGCCCCCTCGTACACGACGCCGTCGCGGTCGGAGACCACGAGCGCGATGCCCGGCACGACGCCGGCCTCCACCGCGTCGGAGAGCTGGGCGTCCAGGATCGCTGCGTCAAGGTGGCTCACTCCACGACCCTACGGAGGGGCCGTCGCCGCGGTCAACCGCTCAGCGGACGACGGAGGCGGCGTAGCCCGCCTCGCCCACGGCCCGCGTCACGCGTGCCGCGTGCTCCCGCCCGCGGGTCTCGAGCACGAGCTGCACCGCGGTCTCCCGGACGTGCAGGTCGACCCCCTCGCGCACGTGCTCGACGTCCACGAGGTTCGCCCCCGTGCGGCCCAGGAGCGCCAAGAGCGCCGCGAGCGCGCCCGGGCGGTCGGGGACGCGCGTGAAGAGGACGAGCCGGCGGCCGGCCTCCGTCTCGTGGCGGCGCGCGACGACCGCGAGCAGCCCCGCGTCGACGTTCCCGCCGCTGAGCACGACGCACGTCGTGCCCTCCCGCGCCGCGGCCACCTGGCCGCCGATGAGCGCCGCGACCCCGACGGCGCCGCCGCCCTCGACGACGAGCTTGCCCCTGTCGAGCAGCATCGCCATCGCCGCCGCGGTCTCGTCCTCCCCCACCACGACGACCTCGTCGACCCACTCGCGCACGAGCGCGAGCGTGAGCTTGCCGGGGCGCTTCACCGCGATGCCGTCGGCGATGGTGAGCGCGGAGGGCACGAGGACCGGGTGGCCCGCCGCGAGCGACGGGGCGAAGGAGCTCGTGGTCGCGATCTGCACGCCGACGACCCGGACGTCCGGGCGGGCGCTCTTCACCGCGATCGCGATGCCGCTCACGAGCCCGCCGCCGCCCACGGGCACGACCACCGTCGCGAGCTCGGGCAGGTCCTCGAGCAGCTCGAGGCCCAGCGTGCCCTGCCCCGCGACGACGTCCGGGTCGTCGAACGGGTGGACGAAGGCGAGGCCGCTCGCCGCGGCGCGCTCGTGCGCGGCCACGAGGCACTCGTCGACGGTGGCGCCGTGCAGGTGGACCGTCGCGCCCAGCGCCGCAGCGCCCTCGACCTTCGCGATCGGCGCCTCGAGCGGCATGAAGACCTCGCACGGCACCCCGCGCTCGCGGGCCGCGAACGCGAGCGCCTGGGCGTGGTTGCCCGCCGAGCCGCAGACGACGCCGTTCGCGCAGGCCGCGCCGAGCGCCCCGAGCTTGTTCAACGCGCCGCGGACCTTGAAGGCCCCGGTCCGCTGGAGGTTCTCCGCCTTGAACCAGACGTCCGCGCCCGTCAGCTCGGTGAGGGTCGCGGACGGGACGACGGGCGTGTGCCGGACGACGTCCCGGACGACCTCGCGCGCCCGCAGGACGTCCGCGGCGGTCACCGTGACGGCCGGCGGTGCGCTCACGGCAGGGCGACCATCGCGTCGATCTCGACCTGGGCGCCGAGCGGGAGGCTCGCGACGCCGATGAGGGTGCGGGCGGGCGGCGCGTCGGCGAAGAACGCCGCGTAGGCCTCGTTGACGTCCTTGAACGTCGCGATGTCGGTGACGTAGATCCCGCAGCGGACGGCGCGCTCGAGCGACGTGCCGCCCGCGGCACAGACGACGGCGAGGTTCTCGAGGCAGCGCGCGGTCTGCTCCTGCAGCGTCCCCTCGACGAGCGTGCCGGAAGCCGGGTCGAGCGGCACCTGGCCCGAGCAGAAGAGGAGGCCGCCGTGCGCGACGGCGTGGGAGTAGGGCCCGACGGCGGCGGGAGCCCCGTCGGCGGTGACGACCTGACGCTGTTCGGACATGCCGGCGAGGCTACTCCCCACCCTCGGCTACCGTGCGTCGCATGGCCGCGCCGCGACTGCTCCTGTCCGTCCTCGGCGCCCTCGCGGCCACGCTCGTGGCCCCGTCGCTCGCCGCCGCCGCGCTCCCCTGGGCCCCCTGCCGGCCCGCGGGGTTCCAGTGCACGACGCTCGCCGTGCCGCTGGACCGCTCGGGCGGTCAGGCGGGGAACCTGACGCTCAGCCTGACCCGGGTGCCCGCCGCCTCGAACCCGGGCAACGTCGCCGTCGTCGCCCTCGCGGGCGGCCCCGGGCAGGCGGCCGTGCCGCTCGCCGCGGACTTCGCGTCGATCCTCGGGCCGGCGATCGTCTCCCGCGACCTCGTGGTGCTCGACCAGCGCGGGACGGGCGGCTCCAGCCCGCTCGACTGCCCCGCCCTGCGTCAGACCTCGGGCTCACTCGTCTCCGTGACGCAGAGCTGCGCCGAGCAGCTCGGGCCGCGGCGCGCGTTCTTCAAGACGAGCGACACGGTGCAGGACCTCGAGGCGCTACGGGTCGCCGGGGGCTACGCGAAGCTCGTGCTCTACGGGGTCTCCTACGGCACGAAGGTCGCGACGGCCTACGCCTCCGCGTACCCCGCGAACGTCGAGTCGCTCGTCCTCGACTCCGTGGTCACCCCGGAGGGGCCCGACGCGTTCCGCCGCTCCTCGCTGACCGCGGTGCCGCGGGTGCTCGACGAGCTCTGCGCCGCGAACCGCTGCCGCGGCATCACACCGAGCGCCTCGCGAGACCTCGCGACCCTTGCCGCCCGATTGCGGAAGAAGGGCCTCCGCGGCACCGTCTACTCCCCCACGGGCCGCGGCTTCACCGCCCGCCTGAGCGAGCCGGGGCTCTTCGGGATCCTCTTGGCGGGCGACCTCAACCCGGCGCTCCGGGCCGAGTTCCCGGGCTCCGTGCGCGCCGCGCTCTCCGGGGACGTCAAGCCGCTGCTGCGCCTGAGCGCGCGCTCCGCCGGCCTCGAGAACGCCGCGGGCTACCAGAGCTCGCGCGCGGACTCCGACGCGCTCTTCCTCGCGACGACCTGCGAGGAGAACCAGACCTTCCCGTGGACGCGCACCGCGTCCTACCGCCAGAAGGCGGAGGAGGCCGAGCGCGCCGCCCGGGCACTGCCCGCCGGCTCCACCGGCGCGTTCTCCTCGGAGACGGCACTCGAGCAGGGCGTGCTGCCGCTGTGCCTCGGCTGGCTGACCGCGTCGCCGCCGCCGACCCCGGACGCCGCGCTCCCCGCCGTCCCGCTGCTCGTGATCGACGGGCGCGCCGACCTGCGCACTCCGCTCGAGGACGCGGGCGCCCTCGCGGGCCGGGTGCCGGGCGCGCAGCTCCTGGGCGTGCCGAACGTCGGGCACTCCGTCCTCGGCGGCGACCCGACCGCCTGCTCGCGCACCGCCATCTCCGCGTTCTTCACGGGCCGGGCCGTCGCCCAGTGCGCCCCCGCGAACCCGCGCTTCGCGCCGACCCCGAAGCCGCCGACGCGGGCCGCACGGCTCGCGCCCTACGGGCGGATCGAGGGGAAGGTCGGCCGCACGGTCGAGGCGCTGCGCCGCACGGTCAACGACGTGCAGGGGCAGATCCTCGGCGAGGCCCTCGCGCTCGGCCGCACCCCGTCGGGCGCCGGCGGGCTGCGCTCGGGCGCCGTGCGGGTGACGAGCAAGGGGCTCAGCCTGCGCAGGTACGAGTACGTCCCCGGCGTCCTCGTCACGGGGACCCTCCTGAACAAGGGGACCTCGGCGTTCCGGATCAGCGGGACGCAGGCGAGCGGCGGACGCGTCCGCGTGACCCAGGGCCTGAGGGTCACGGGCCGCCTCGGCGGGCGCAGCGTCTCCACGCGCTTCGGGCAGGCCGCGGCGAGCAGCGCCCGCGCGTTCGGCGGGCTGACCGTCGCCCAGGCGGCCGCGCGCGGCAAGCGCATCCGCGCCGCGATCGGGTAGTCCCCGGACATGGCCAACGCCCTCGCCCGCGAGACCTCGCCGTACCTCCTCCAGCACGCCCAGAACCCCGTGGACTGGCTGCCCTGGGGGCCCGCGGCGCTCGCGCGGGCGGCGGCGGAGGACAAGCCGCTGCTCGTCTCCATCGGCTACTCGGCCTGCCACTGGTGCCACGTGATGGAGCGCGAGTCCTTCGAGGACCCCGAGGTCGCGGCGCTCATGAACGAGCTCTTCGTGTGCGTGAAGGTCGACCGGGAGGAGCGCCCGGACGTCGACGCGATCTACATGGAGGCCGTGCAGGCCATGACGGGCCAGGGCGGCTGGCCGCTCAACATGTTCCTCACGCCGGAGCAGGCCCCGTTCTACGGCGGCACGTACTTTCCGCCCGAGCCGCGCCACGGGATGCCGTCCTGGAGCGACGTGCTCCGCGCCGTCGCGCACGCGTGGAAGGAGAACCGCGAGGAGATCGCCGAGCAGGGCGCGCGCATGGCCGAGCGGCTCGTCGGCGGTGCGGCGCTCGCCCCGAGCGCCCAGTCCTTCCGGTCCGAGGCGCTCGACGCCGCGCAGGCGACCCTCCGCACCGGCTTCGACACCGTGAACGGCGGCTGGAGCGAGGCGCCGAAGTTTCCCGCCGCCTCCACCCTCGAGTTCCTCCTGCGCCGCGGAGAGACGGCGATGAGCGGCTACACGCTCACCTCGATGGCCTCGGGCGGCATCTACGACCTCGTCGGCGGCGGCTTCGCGCGGTACGCCACCGACGCGACCTGGACGGTCCCCCACTTCGAGAAGATGCTCTACGACAACGCGCTGCTCGCCCGGGCCTACCTGCACGGCTTCCAGGTCACGGGCGACGCCGCGTTCCGGCGGACCTGCGAGGAGACGCTCGACTGGCTGCTGCGCGACCTCCGCGCCGAGGAGGGCGGCTTCATGTCCGCGCTCGACGCCGACTCGGAGGGGGTCGAGGGGAGGTTCTACGTCTGGACGCTCGCGGAGCTCGAGAACGCGCTGGGCGAGGACGCCGCGGAGGCGATCCGCTGGTTCGGCGCGACCGCCGAGGGCAATTTCGTGGACCCGCACCACCCGCCGGAGCCCGGCGCGCCGGGCCTGAACGTCCTCGAGGACCGCGGCCCGCGGCCCGACGCCGCGACGGTCGCACGCATCCGAGCGCGGCTCCGCGAGGTGCGCGAGGCGCGCGTGTGGCCCGGCCTGGACGACAAGCGCCTGGCCGCCTGGAACGCGCTGGCGATCTCCGCCTTCGCAGACGCGGGGGCGGTGCTCGGCCGCCCGGACTACCTCGACGCCGCGCGCGCGGCGGCCGACTTCGTGCTCGGACGCATGCGTGACGCCGACGGGCGGCTGCTGCGGACGTTCAACGCCGGGGAGGCGCGGCTCGGGGCCTACCTCGAGGACCACGCGTTCCTGCTCGAGGCGCTGGTGCACCTGTACGAGGCGACCTTCGAGCCCCGGTGGTTCACCGAGGCCCGGGCGCTGGCGGACACGCTGCTCGAGCGCTTCGAGGACCCCGAGCACGGCGGGTTCTTCTCCACCGCCAGCGACCACGAGGCGCTCTTCACCCGCCGCAAGGACCTCGAGGACATGCCGATCCCCGCGGGCGGCTCGAGCGCGGCGCTCGGCCTGCTGCGGCTCGCGGCGCTCACGGGCGAGCATCGCTACGCGGCCGCGGCGGACGGGCAGCTGCAGCTCCTGCACGAGCTCGCGATCCGGCATCCGGGCGCGTTCGGGCACCTGCTGCAGGCGCTGGACGAGCGCACGCGGCCGCGCCGTGAGGTGGCGATCGTCGGGCCCGCGGACGGGCGGGCGGCGCTCGTGGCCGTCGTGCGCGAGGCGCTCCGGCCCGGCGTCGTGCTGGCGGGCG
>JAOPZO010000145.1 GCA_025964065.1 Solirubrobacterales bacterium
CCCGTGCGCACCGCGGGCGAGTCCACCTCGTGCGCCCGGGCGCGGCCGACCCGCGCCGTCCCGGTCCCGGTCCCGGTGCCCCGGCCGACATGGTCCCGGTCGTCCTTGTCGGACACGAGCGCCGCGCCGATGCCGAGGAGGCTCAGCAGGAGGTGCAGGACGTTGTCCGGGCCGTTGATCGGCAGGATCCCGAGGACGTCGTTCCCGTCGATGAGGCCGATGATCGTGACGATGCCGTAGACGACGCCGAAGGCGAGGGCGGCCGTCTTCGCCGTCCGCCGCTTGCCCGCCATGGCCAGGAGGAAGAGGCCCGACGCGAGGTGGACGAGGTTGTGCCAGCCGTTGACCTCGAAGCCGAGGAACGAATCGCCCTGGAGCTCGTCGCCGGCGTCGAAGGACGAGTCGGAGATGAAGCCGAGGATGCCCGCGAGCAGGAGGGCGGCTCCGGCGATGTAGCAGTACCACTGCGCCGGCGTCCGGCCGTGCGCGTTCTGCTTCGTGTGGGTGCCGCGTCCGGCGGCGACGGCGTCTGCCATGGGGTGCTCCTTCTCGAAGGGTGTGCGAACGGGGTACCCGGCCCTCGCGAACCCTGTCCTTCCTGCTCACGGACGGTTTGCAATCGCACCGCGAGCCGCCGCGGGCCGGGTCGCGGCGAGCGCGCCGTCGCCTGCCAGCACACCGGGCCCGGGGGCGTCGAGCAGCCCGATCCGACTCCGGGTCGCGGGCAGGTCGCTCAGGGGCCGGTCGGCTGTGCGTCGTCGCCGGCTGCGGGGACGGGCAGCGGCACGTACGGGCGCTTGGCGCCGCAGGCGCCGAGGTAGCAGCGGACCTGGCGCAGCGCCGGGCGCTCCCTGCCGTCCGGGCCGATGACGCCGGAGTCCCACGTCTTGTCGTTCGGCGCGGTGCTCCACGAGTACAGGTAGATCCGCTTGATGCGCCTCGTGTCGACCTTCGCGAGCGTCTTCAACGTGTAGCTCGTGGCCCTCGAGGCGTGCGACGGCCCCTTGCCCTTGAACTTGACGAAGGAGCTCTTGCGAGAGAGGACACCGCCCGTCTCCGTGAGCCACACCTCGCCCTTCACCGCCTTCAGGAAGGCCGTCGTGTTCTTCGTCGTGAACGTGTTCGCGTCGATGTAGTTGTGCAGCCCCCAGGCCTTCGGCTCGCGCCTGGCGGCCTTCACGAGGCGGCGGGCCCAGGAGCCGGCGTTCCCGCGGTCGACGACGTCCGCGCCCATGACGAGGCAGCCCGGGCAGGCGCGGAGGATGGCGCGGTACCACTGCGCGACGAGCTCGGGGCGCTTGTTGATGTTCCCCTCGTTCCAGCTCGAGACCTGCGTGACCTGGCCGGGCCAGCGCTGACGCCACTTGCGGACCTGGGCGTAGATCGTGCCGGCGGTGGGGTTCCTGCTCTGCATCCCCGCGCGGCGCGAGCGGTCGATCGTGAGCAGCGGGGTGACCCGGGCGATCGTCGCGCCGATCATCCACGCGTCGAGGTTCGCGAGCGTCGTGGGCTCCTGCAGCACGTCCCAGGGGACGTTGACACGGGCGTGCTTCAGGCCGAGGTCGAGGAACCGCGGGTCGCTGAACATCGAGGGCTTCTGGTCCGCGAAGCCGAGGAGCGGCTTGGCTTGGGCCGCCGGCGCGAGCGCCCCGAGGACGAGCAGGGCGAGCAGGGCGGCCAGGCGGAAGCGCATGCGGGCGGAATGTAGCGGCCGGAAGCGGTCGATCGGCCCGGTTTCCCGACCGGGACCTCACACCGTCAACTCACGGTCGAAGCGCTCAGGCACCGCGGCGAGCCGCGCGCGCATCGTCGCCTCGTCCCCGAACTGGAAGCCGAGCTGGGTCGCGTAGGCGGCGCAGGCGTCGAGCTTCCGCGCCGTGTCCTCCGCGTCGGCGGGCCCGGGGTGCGCACCGGGCGGGACGGGCTCCCGCAGGGCGTACGGGAGGTCGTGCCAGCGGACGAGCGGGCGGTCCCCGAGCGCGGCGAGGACCTGGAGGTGGTCCGCGTGGCCCCCCAGGCCCAGCGGGGCGAGCACGAGGTCGGCGCCCTCGAGCTGCTCGGCCAGCGCGGGCGCGAGCGCCATCGCGACGTCGTCGTCGGCGCGGACGCCCGCGAAGAGCTCCGGCGCGCTCGCGTAGCCCCGGTGGGGCGCCTCGGGGAACGGGAGGTGCACGAGCGCCGGGACGCCGAGGCGGCGCAGCGCGGCCGCGTCCTCGGCCCGCCGGAGCGCGAGGTAGTCGACCTCGGGCGCGAGGCCCTTGTCGGTCTGGCACGCGAGCGCGAAGCCCCGCGGCTCCGGGAGTCCCGCGGTGAATGCGGTGACGACCGTCACCGCCCAGCCCGCACGCACGAGCGCGGAGAGCGCGGCGCCGGCGGAGAAGACGGCGTCGTCGAGGTGCGGCGAGACCGCGACGGCCCTCACAGGAGGTGCGGCGCCTCGCGGAAGCGGCACGGGAGGACCTCGCGCGGGACGGACCAGTGCGGGCCGGGCGTGCTGCCCGCGACCCGCGTGTACTCCGCGTCGATCAGTGCCGCCACGCGCGGCCAGGCGTAGGTCGCGCGGACCTCCGCCAGCGCGGTCGCCCGCAGCCGGTCGCGGAGCCTGGCGTCCCTCGTCATGCGCGCGAGCGCGGCGCGGAGGCCCGCGACGTCGCCGGGCTCCACGAGCAGCCCGTTGTCGTCGTCGCGCAGGCAGTCGACGACGCCGACCGCGGTGGTCGAGACGATCGGCAGCCCCGCCGCCATCGCCTCGAGCACGGTGTTCGAGAAGCCCTCGGCGTAGGTCGGGGAGACGAACACGTCCCCCTGGCCGTAGACCGCGGGGACGTCGTCGTAGTCGACCTGGCCGAGGAAGCGCACGTTCGGCCCGGCCGCCGCCCGTGCGGGCTCGAGGTCCGGCCCGATGCCGCTGACGAGGAGCTCCTGGTCCTCCGGCAGCGCGTCGAGCAGGTCGAGGATCCCCTTCCGCCGGTCGACGCGGCCGTGGTAGAGCAGCGTCGGCGGCGTGCGCGGCGCGGTGTCCGCGGGCCGGAAGCGCTCGACGTCGACGGCGCCGGGGACGAGCGTGAAGCGCCCGGGAGCCACCCCGAGGCGCTCGACGACCTCGTCGCGGAAGGACGCGCAGCCGATGAGCAGCGCGTTCGCCTCCTCGCAGACCGTGCGCATCGCCTGGAGGTGGGTGGCGCAGCACGAGCCGACCCAGTGGCCGTCGCCGCCCTGGATGCTCACGACGCACGGGATGGCGAGCCGCCGCGCGGCCTCCATCCCGGCGAGGCCGGTCGGGTAGCCGTACTGCGCGTGGACGACGTCGTACGGGCCGCTCCCGACGACCTGCGCGACGAGGTCGTCGAGGTCGCGCTCGAAGTTGCCGCCGGCCTGCTCCCCGAGCGCCTCGCGGCCGATGACGCGCGCCCCCGGCACGAGCGGGGGCGGCCCGCCGCCGTAGACGCGGGTGCCGGCCTCGTCGCCGCGGTACTGGCTGACCATCGTCACCTCGTGGCCGAGCGCGACGAGCTCCCGGAGGAGGTTCGCGGCGTAGACGCTCATGCCGCTGACGGCCGGGAAGTACCGGCGCGAGACGAAGCAGACCCTCATGCGGTGACGGCCGCCTCGGCCGCGCGGAGCGCCGCGATGCTCGCGGGGACGAGCTCGTGCGCGCGATGGGACTCGCGGGAGAGCTCGACGCAGACCAGGCCGCGCCAGTCGACGTCGGTGAGCGCGCGGAGGACCGCCGGCAGGTCGAGGTCGCCCTCGCCGAACGGCAGGTGGACGTGCTCCCCCCGCTTCATGTCCTCGACGGTCACCGTGGCGGCGCGGTGCGCGAACTCGCGCACCGCCCCGGCGGGGTCGCGCTCCTGGGTGACGAGGCAGTGGCCGACGTCGAGCGCGAGCCACTGGTCCTCCGGGAGGTGCGCGAGCACGTCGTCGAGGTCGGCGATCGCCATGCCCGGCTCGGGCTCGAGCGCGACCCGCACGCCCTTCGCGGCGGCGTGGGCGTTCAGGCGGCCGAGGCCCTCGAGGAGCGCCTCGCGCGCGGCACCGAGCCCGAGCTCGTGCGGGATCCCCGCGAAGCACGACACGCACTCCGCCTCGAGGACGTGCGCGACCTCGATCGCGTCGACGAGGAAGTCGATGCGGCGGTCGCGCTCGCCCTGCGTGGGGCTCACGAGCGTCGGCTCGTGCTTGCGCCGCGGGTCCAGGACGTAGCGCGCCCCCGTCTCGATGACGCAGCCCAGGCCGGCGTCGTCGAGGCGCTGCCGGAGCAGGAACGCGCGCTTGGCGAGCGAGGGCAGCGCGGGGTCGAGGTGCTGGACGTCGAGCGTGAGCGCGACCCCGTCGTAGCCCGCCTCGGCGAGCAGCCCGACCGCGTCCTCGAGGCGGTGGTTCTGCAGCCCGTTCGTGTTGTAGGCGTAGCGCAGCACGGCGGCTCCTTCAGTGGCGGGCGAGGGCGAGCGCCGTCGCGTGGCGGGCGGGCTCGCGGTAGAGCGGGTAGAGGGGGCCGACGACGCGGCGCATCGCGGCGGGGTCGAGCCAGGCGGGGCGGCCCGGGACGTGGAGCGTGAGTGCGCCGGGCGGCGGGGCGCCCTCGCCGACGAGCCCGAGGTCGCGCTCGAGGAGGCGGTCGAGGTTGCGGGCGCCGCAGCGGCCGTAGCTCACGGTCTCGACCTCGAGGCCGGGCACGATCGCCCTGAGCACGTGGACCCCGTGGTCGCCCGGGGGCGTGAGGTCGACCACGAGCACCTCGAAGCCGCGCTTCACGAGCAGCTCGTAGGCCGTGCCGCCCGGGGCGTGCGGGAGGTCCTCGAGCGCGAGGGTGCTCGTCCGCGCGGTCGTGCGCGCGGTGATGGCCCGGAGCTCCTCCGGCGTCTTCGTGAGCCAGTCGAGCATCGCCTCGAGCGCCCGCGGCTCCTCGTGGTCGAGGTCCAGGGAGAGGACGTGCTCGCGGTAGCGCTCGGGGGCGAGCGCGAAGATCGGCTCGAGCGGCCCGTGGTTCAGGACCTTGCGGACGTGGGAGGCGGCGAACTCGCGCAGCGCCTTGGCGATCGCCTGGTCGCGGTCGGGGCCCGCGGCCTCCCCGCAGGCGGTCACGCAGAGCGGGTGCGGCGGGTCCTCGTCGTCCCCGACGACGTAGACGTTCGTCATCCCGAGGTCGCACTCGGCCGCCTTCAGGACCGGGTGGATGCCGGGAGCCGGGCTCGGGAGCGCGACGTCCACGCCGACGCCGCGGTCGAGCGCGCGGTAGCTCACGCCGTTGCCGTCGCGCTGGACGAGCTCGCGCAGGCAGTGCTCCAGCGCCCGGTCGCGGTCCGTGTGGGCGCCGAGGCCGTTCGTGATCGGCGTGACGAGCGGTGCGTAGCCCGGCGGGAGGTCGGCGCTCGTGTGCGCGACCCACTCGAGCGGGACGAGCACCTCGTCGCCCCGCGGGAGCCGCTGCGCGCGGACCCACGACCGCTCCGGGGTGAGGTCGGCACCCGCGTCGGGGACGAGCGTGCGGGAGTCGACGCGCTCGCCGCGGGTCGCCGGCTCCGGGAGCTCCGTGGTCCCGAACAGGACCTCGACGCACTCCCCGAGCGCGCTGGCCTCTGCGGCGTCGTCGTCCGCGCCGTAGCCCACGCCGTTGCGCAGCCGGCCGCCCGGGAGGAACGCGGCGACGGTGTGCACCGGGACGCCGGTCCGGTCGAGGCCCGCGATGCCGAACTCGACGAGCTCGGCGCCCGAGCGCGCGAGGAGCTCGCGGTAGGCGGCCGCGGCGTCGGCGGCGCTCACCCGAGCTCCTCCAGCGGGACGGGTGCGGCGTGCGAGCGCGTGGCGAGCATCCCGTCCAGGAGCTGCAGCGCCTCGCGGCGGCCGGCGTTCGCGGCCTGCTCGAACGGCGTCCAGGTCTGGGTGAAGTCGAGGCGGGCGAAGAGGTCGCGGTAGCCCCGGAGCTCGGCGGGGCTGAGCGGGATGCCGCGGACGAACGCCTTGTGGGCGGAGAGGGTCAGGGCGCGGCGCTCGTCCTCGGGGTCGAGCTCGAACTTCAGCGCGTCGCCGCAGAAGAGGATCCCGCGGGGGGCGTCGTGCAGGACGGCGTGGCCCGCGAAGTGGCCGCCCGAGTGGTGGAGGGTGAGCCCGTCGCCGAGCTCCAGGCGGTCGTCCCACGGCCAGGTGACCCGGAGCGCCGAGCTCCACTGCAGGTCGCCCGGGTGGAGCGCGACCTCGCAGTCGAAGGTGTCCTGCAGCAGGTGGAGCGCGCCGTAGCTGTGGGGGTGGCTCGCGGCGGCGACCCGCAGGCGCCCGATGCGCTCGAGCGCCTCCGCGCTCGGCACCGCGCAGCACTCGAAGGCGACGTCCCCGACGACGTAGCCCATCGGGCCGATGCCGGGCGCGGGATCGTTGCGCAGGCGGAGGATCCCCGGCTCGGGCTCGTCGAGGACGCACGGGTACTTCGCGCGCGCCTCCTCGAGCGTGAGAAAGCTCCAGCCGTCCTGCGGGAGGACGTGGCGGGCGTCGATACAGAGCGGGCAGGCGGGCGGGCGCTCGAACCAGCGCTGCCAGGAGCCGCAGTTCTCGCAGAGCCACGCGGGGATGTCGAGCGCACCGGCGAACGGGAGGGGGCCCGGGCTCACGACACGGCCTCGTGCGCGCCGAGGTGTCCCGGGCGGGCCGGGGCGGCGCACGGGCGAGGACTCGCCCTCGCCGCGGCCTCGATCGCGGCCATGACGGCGAGGTCGCGGGCGACGGGCCACGGCCACGGCGCTTCGCCCGCGACGACGCGCTCGAACGCCGCGAGCTGGAGCGCGAACGGGTCGCCCCCGAGGTCGAACGGAACGTCCTGGGGGACGCCGTCGGCGGCCGGGACCAGCGTGAGCTTCCCGCCCGGCGTCTGGCCCATGGTGTTCTCCGCGACGGCCATGCCCGCGGTGCCGAGGAGCTCGAGGCGGCGGCGCGGCAGCGTGTCCGGGCAGGCGTAGGAGACCTGGAGGGTGAGGAGCACGTCGCCGCCGTAGCGGGCGAGGAGGATCGCGCCCTCCTCGACGGAGCCGCTGCCCTGCGCCATCGCGGCGACCTCCTCGAGGTCTTCGTCGAGGAGCGTGGCGACGAGGTCGAGGCCGTGGGGCGCGAGGTCGAAGAGCGCGCCGCCCCCGGCCTGCTCCCGGTCCCAGTGCCAGTCGCCTTCGCCCCACCAGGCGGGGGCGGTGCAGGCGTAGTGGATGCGCGCTTGGCGGACCGTGCCGAGCGCGCCCCCGGCCACGAGCTCGCGCAGGCGCGTGTGCGCGGGGTGCCAGCGCTGGTTGTGGGCGGTCGCGTACGGGACGCCGGCGCGGGCGCAGGCGTCGACCATGGCGGCGGCGTCCGCGTGGCTCGTGGCCATCGGCTTCTCGCAGAGGACGGGGAGCCCGGCCGCGGCGCAGGCCTCGGCGAGCGGGCGGTGCGTGTGGTTGGGCGTGGCGAGGTACACGGCGTCGATCGGCGCGCGGAGGAGCGCCTCG
>JAOPZO010000238.1 GCA_025964065.1 Solirubrobacterales bacterium
CGGCGGTCGAAGCGGCGGCGGGCTTCGCGGCGGTCTTGGTGGTGTCGTTCGTGGCCATGGTGGTGCTCCCCAGGTCGTAGTTAGAACTAAGCTTGTTCAGAGTGTAGCCCCGAACACCTGTTTGTAAACCGTGCCCTTGCGATGGTTACGGCAGGGGGCCGAGGGTTCGGCGATGGCCGGGCGACGGGCGTCGGACACCGGCCGCGAACGCGCCGTCGCGGACCTCCGCCACGCGGCGGGGACGGGCACCGGGACGCCGCCGCCAGCTGGGCCACAGGCGCCGCGGGCCTCAGACCTCGAGCGGCGTGGCCTCCCCCGGGGTGAGCCGGCGCACGCGCGCGCCGAGCGGCGAGCCGTCGAGCACCCGCTTCGCGGTGCCCTTGGCCTCGCGGAAGTGCTTCCAGCCCTCGAGTGGAGCGGCAGGATCGTCGTGGGGTCGAGAAGCCCGCAGAGCTCGACGGCCTCCTCGGCGTTCATCGTGTATCGCAGCGGGCCGGACAGCCACGGGAACCTCACGCCGCCCAGGTGCACCACGACGGTCCCCACGTCGAGCCCTCGCGGCACCTCGCGCACCCCGTCGTAGAGGACGGAGTCGCCCGTGATCCACGCGGCCGCGGTCAGGTCGTGCGCGCGAGCCAGCCCTGCGGGTCGGCGAGCTCCGCGAGGCCCGGCGCCTGCTCCGGGGAGGCGAACGCGACCTGCAGCGCCTCCACGCCGCCGAGCACGACGACCTCGTCGCAGAACGCCTTCCCGAGCGTGTACTGGCGGAGCTTGAGCTCGAAGCCGAGGAGCCGCTCGAGCCAGGCGAACATCGGGTCGCGGTTGCCCCGCTCGCTGCGCCGGCGGTCGAGCGCCGCACGGAGGCCCGCGAGATCCTCCAGCGCGTCGGCCCCCACGGCGTCCATCACGTGTTCGGCGTGGCCCTCGACGAGCGCCATCGTCGCCTGCACCCGGTCGAGCGTCTCCGCCTTGTCCTCGCCCCCGACGAGCCGGAAGAGCTCCCCGGTCTTGACCGCGCCGACGAACGCCTTCACGTCGTCGATGCTCGGGAGCGTGAGGAGGTCCTTCAGGTCGAACCGCGGGTCGAGCCCCTCGAGGAGCTCGCCGAGCAGCCCGGCGATGTGCGGTCGCAGCCAGGTCACGCTGCCGAACTGCACGGCGTGGGTCACCTCGTGGAAGCAGACCCAGCGCAGGAGCTCGGCCGGGTCGACCTCGAGCTCCCCGGCCGCCTCACGCAGGTTGGGCTCGACGAAGAGGAGCCGCGGCGCGACGTCGTCGTCGGTCAGCGCAAGGTCGTACTGGCCGAGCACGCGCTTGCCGAGGAGCCCGCCGAGGCCCCCGACCTGCGCGCCGAGCGCCGCTCCCGCGACGGGCCTCAGGGCGCCGGAGAGCGGGCCGAAGCTGTCGCCCAGGTTCTCCGTGACGGGGTCGAGCATGCGCTGCATCGAGGCGAGGTTCGCCTCGAGCCAGGCGCCGCGGCCGACGCTCTCCGGGAACGGCAGCGGGGCGGCGGGCTGCAGGCCGGTGTAGGCGACGACGCGGCGCTCCGCGTCCTCGCTCAAGGCGATGAGGTCGCCCGGCAGCAGCTGCGGCTCCGGCTCGTCCCCGAGCGCGAGGCCGCCGACGCGGCGGGCGATGGACCAGTCGATCATCGTCATCAGATGGGGAGCTCGCTGAGGCGGGCGAGCGTCTCGGGGGTGCGCGCGGCCACGAGGTGCAGGCGCGCGTCGTGGTCCGCGAGGGGGGCGTCGAGCGGATCGCCGCCGTCGTCGAGGCGGAAGGTCACGCAGCCGCCGCTCTCACGCACGACGAGCTGGCCCGCGGCGGCGTCGACGGCGCGGGTGCGCCACAGGGCGACCATCCCGTCCACGCGGGTGTCGGCGAGCTGGCAGAGGGAGACCGCGATCGAGCCGATGGCCCGGACGCGGTGGACGTGCTCGCTGAACGCGGGCTCGGCGCGGGCGAAGTACTCGGGCCGGGCGCTCTCGATCGCGACGAGCTCGAGCCGGCCGTCCTCGCTCAGGCGCTCCCCGGGCGGGTCCTTCAGCGGCTCGCCGTCGAGGAACGCGCCCCCGCCGCGGTAGGCGTGCCACTCCTCGCCCGGGCCGTAGTCGTGGACGAAGGCGAAGACGACGTCGCCCATGGTCGGCCCGTCGGCGACCGCGATCGAGAGCGCATGGTGCGGCAGCCCGCGCTTCGCGTTCGTGGAGCCGTCGATGGGGTCGATGACGACGAGGGGCGGGGCGCCCGCGGTGCCGTAGTCGACCTCGCCGCGCTCCTCGGAGATCGCGGTGAAGCGCGCGCCCGCGGCGTGGAGCGCGTCGAGCTGCGCGAAGACGGCCGCCTCGGCGTCCGCGTCGATGACGAGCGTGCGGTCGCCGCCCTCGCCGCGAGTGCCGGTCTCGGCGACGCGGGCGGCCCGAGTGCCGGCGGCCTCGAGGATGTCCGCGAGCGCCGTCGCGGCGGCGCGGCTCGCCCCGAGCCAGTCGAACTCGAGGACGGGCGGGGTCGC
>JAOPZO010000265.1 GCA_025964065.1 Solirubrobacterales bacterium
CTGCGGGTCTTGGACGTGACATCCGCCTTTCCGCAGTTCGTGCGCGAACGGAGCTTGGCCTACCTCGGGATGCTGGGCAGCAGCACCGCCCTTCCGGCCGTCGAGAGCGCGCTGCGCGTCTCCGCTGATGCGACGGTTGTGCAGGCGATCGCCACCGCTGGCGACCTGGCTCACTTGCACCCTCGCGACAGTGTCGGGCTGCAGGCATGGGTGTGGGAAAAGGTCGTCGAGAAGGCGACGGATGAAGACGTCGTGCTCGCAGGGATCGTGGCCTCGGTCGCCAGCCGGAGGGACCCCAAGACGACGCTCGCCGGCGCGCTCACCCAGCCGACCGAGGCGGTGTCCTCCGCCCTGGCGTGGGCGGAGGAGGTGCTTGAGGACCCCCGGGTAGCACGCGCCTAAGCCGCGGTCGCGAACTCCGGCACCGCCGGAGCTCGCGACCGCGGGCCGGCACAGCCTGCGTCGCGGGCGGAGGTCGACCGGGGCGCGGCAGACGACGTCCGGGCTCGGCCGGGGATGTCGCCGCCCGCGCGCACGAGCTCCGGAAATGACCTCACCAGCGTGTGTTCAGGCTGGTCAGAGAGGTGGGGACGCTCAACTCGTCGACTGAGGAGCTGTCCCCCCGGGGCGGTCCTCCCGAGCCGCTGGAGCGTCGCCATGCCTGTCCACGACCCTTCACCCTCCCGGGGCATCCGCTCGTTCTGGGCCCTCTCCGGCCACAGCGCCGAGAAGCTCGTCACGACCACAGACCGCCTACGGGCGACCGCGACGAGCGCCGCGATGATCGTGTCGATGCTGGTGGCTACGGCCGGCGGTACGGCGTACATGGTCGCTAACCACAACGCGGAGCTACGGCCGGCGCTCCTGGTCGGCGCATCCTGGGGCGTCGCCGTGCTGGTCCTCGAGATGCTGTTCGTCTCCGCACCGGCCCGAGCGCGCTTCCTGGGTCGCCTCGGGCACGCGGTGCCCCGCCTGGCGGTGTCTGCCGTGGCCGCGTGGTTGATCAGCGGCGCACTGCTCAGCCTCGCCTACCGGACCGACATCGAGGCGAAGTTGGCCGAGACCAACGGCGTCTCCGTCGTACAGGTCACCGAGCAGGCAACGACGACGTCCGAGCCCGCGCTCCGCAAGAAGGCGCTTGAGGCGGAGCGTGACGCCCTCGACGCCGCGCTGCGCAGTGCCCGGGAGGATGAGCGCACGGCCTACGGCGCCTTCAACGCGGAGGCCACCGGCACCGGCGGCACCGGTGTGGCCGGCTGCGCCCGCGAGTGCGAAGTGATGCGCGCGGCCTGGGAGGCTCAGGTCGCGGCCGTCGACGAGCTCACCGCGCAGCAGGCGCAGCGCCGCGCCGAGATCACAGAGGGCATCGCCGCAGCCGAGGCGGACATCCAGAACCTCATCATCGCGGGGACCCCGCCGGCGCCCGAGAAGGCGGGGCCCGAGGCCCGCAGCGAGGCCCTCGCCCAGCTGCGGGACGAGCGCCCCGCGCTCAACCGCGAGTTCTGGATGTGGACGGTTCTGCTCATCCTCCTCGAGTGCGCCGCGGTGGTGAGCAAGACGCTGCTGCCGCAGAGCGACCACGACAAGCGCACCCTGGCCCAGTCGCGGCACGCCACCGAGACCGCCATCGTGGAACTGGAGGAAGAGGCGCAGACCGCCCAGGAAACGGCCCGCGTCCGGGGCCAGGTAGACCGCGAGCGCTTGGAGGCAGACGCCGACGTCGAGCGTGCCGCCTTCCGCGCTGACGCCGCCGCCCACGTCGCGGCCCGGCAGGTGCTCCCTCATGTCTCGCGGCTGCGCACAGCGGCTCCGGCGGGCGAGGGAGATGCCGGCGCCCCGGCGCCGTCGCGTCCTCGCCGCCGTCGCCGTACAGGAGCGTGGATCGGCGTGGCTGCGCTGACGGCCGTCGCGCTGCTGTTGACCGGCGTCGACCTGCGGCCCGCGCCCGGGCCCAGCTCGACCGTGGCGGCCGAGGAGACGGTGACCGTGGCGGCCGGCGAGACCCGGCCCCTCAACGGCGGTCTGACGCTCACCGTTCCGGAGGGCGCCGTCGCGGAGGACACGCCGGTCGAGGCCACCTACACGTCGTCCGAGCCCTGGACCGACCGCAACGGTGTGAGCCCCGAGGTCCACCTCGAGACCGCCGGCGAGCTGACCGGCGAGCCGGTCCTGTCGTGGACGGTGCCGGCCGACAAGATCGCGGCGGCCGAGGCCGGACTAGTCCAGCTGGCCTTCCGGGAGGACGGCGACAGCTCGTGGACGCCCTACCCGGCCACCTTCGACGCCACCACGGGGATCTTGAGCGCCTCGCTGGAGCACTTCAGCTCGTGGAAGTTCTGGGAATGGGACTGGGCGTCGATCGGCGCGGCCGTGTCGCAGAACGTGCTTCAGGTGGCCGGCGCTCGCACGGGTGGGCCGGACTGCAGTCAGCGCGGCCCCCAGCCCGAGTGGGTAGGCATGGTGGTCGGCGCCGAGGATGGTGACGGCCTCGTGGTGCGGGCCTGCGTCGGCTCCGAGAACGACGACACGCTCGTCATCGAGCTGACCAACAACCGGCCGTACGGCCTCTGGCTGGACTACGGGGGAGCGCCGATCCAGTTCGGCTGGCACGAGAGCGGCAAGAACGCCTCTGACCTGGTCCGGAACCTGCTCGGCGACTACGGGCTCCTCGGCCGTGACGGGCTGTACCTGCCGCCGCTCTCCAAGGCGTCGGTCGGCATCCGGCAGCTGGACAGCAATGCGACGGTGGTGATGAAGGTCTGGCCGACGACGGTGACGCTCTTCGCGGACGCGTGGGCTGCCGCGGCCGGCGACATCTTCAACTCCCTCGGGCAGGGCGCCGCCGCTCACTTCACTCGCGACGTCTTCACCAAGCAGCTCGTAGCCGACTGCTTCCAGGCCGCGGTGGGCGCGGTTGACGGAGGCTGGCTCGACCCCGAGATGATCAGCAAGCCCAACAAGCTGGTCGAGCTGATCGGCTCGGTGGCGCCCTGTGTCGAAAATGCTCTGGTCTCGCACGGCCGCTCGCTGGTGGCCCAAGGGGCGCTGACCGACGATCGGCTGGAATCCCTGAGCAGCCGCATCTCCGCGCTGAGCAACCTCGGCACCATCGACAGATGGCGCAACGGCTTCAAGATCTATGAGCAGCTGGTCGACTTCCTGGTCGATCGCTACCTCATCGGTGTCAGCCAGGACCTCGGATTCGGCTTCAGGGTCTCGGCCCGCTCCACC
>JAOPZO010000269.1 GCA_025964065.1 Solirubrobacterales bacterium
GGCGCTGCCGCCCGCCATCCCGGCGGCGACCGGGATGCGCTTCGTGATGCGGATCCGGACGGGCGGCCCGTCCCAGCCCGTGCGCGCGCGGAACGCGGCGACGGCGGCCTCGACGATGTTCGGCCCCTCGACGCCGGGGCAGGAGACCTCGTCGGCGTCCGCGGGCTCGAGGCGCAGCTCGTCCGCGAGGTCCACGGCCTGCATGACCGAGACGAGCTCGTGGCGGCCGTCCTGCTCGCGGGTCCCGCCGACGAACAGGCAGGCGTTGACCTTCGCGGGCGCGCGCTCCGGCCTCATGCGCGCAGCGCCTCGTGCAGCGCCCGGAACTCCTCGGGCTCGAGGCGCTCGGCGCGCTCGTCCGCGGGGTGGCCCATCTCCAGAAGCGCCGCCCGGACGCGGTCGCGGAGGTCCGGGGTCGCCTGCGGGCCCAGCTGCAACGAGCGGGCGAGCGCCTTGCGGCGGTGCGCGAAGCCCTGCTGCACGAGCTTGCGGAGCGCGAGCTCGGGCGCCGGCCCGTGGCGCTCGAGCAGCACGAGCACCGAGTCGACGTTCGGCACGGGATGGAAGACGGTCCGGGCGACCTTGCGGTGCACGGAGACGTCGCAGGAGAGCTGCGCGAGCACGGACGGCACGCCGTAGGCGGAGGTCCCGGGCTGCGCGGCGAAGCGCTGGCCGACCTCCTTCTGCACCATGGAGACCCAGCGGGTGACGAGCGGGAGGTCCTCGATGGTGCGGAGGATCGCGCCCGCCGCGATGCCATACGGGAGGTTCGCGACGACCTTCGTCGGCGCGGGGTCCAGGGCGGTCAGGTCGAGCTGCATCGCGTCGGAGAAGTGCAGGCTCGCCCGGTCCCCGAACGGGTCGAGCGCGTCGCGCAGCGCGGGCTCCAGCGAGCGGTCGAGCTCGACGACGTGCGTGTGCGCGGCGAGCGGCGCGAGGTGCTCGCTCAGCACCCCGAGGCCGCCGCCGATCTCGAGCACGACGTCCCCCGGGGTGAGCTGCGCGGCGCGCGCGATGACCCCGAGGATGTTCGAGTCGATGAGGAAGTTCTGGCCCAGGTCGCGCTTCGGGCGCACCCCGAACTGCTTGAGGCGCCGGAGCGTGGGCTGGGTGGGGAGCTCGGGCGTGCTCACCAGCGGTACAGCTCCGCCGCGTTGGCCTCGACCTGGACCTCGAACTCCGCGTACGGCGTGCCGCGCACCCCCGCGACGAACGCCGCGGTGTGCGCGACGTAGGCCGGCTGGTTCTTGTGCTTGCGAACGACCTGCGGCGTGAGGTACGGGGCGTCGGTCTCCACCAGCAGGCGGTCCGCCGGGACGCGGCGGGCGGCGTCGGCGATCGCGGCGTTCTTCGGGTAGGTGACGTTCCCGGCGAACGAGAACCACCAGCCGTTGTCGATGCACTCGGCCACGCGCTCGGGCATCGAGAAGCAGTGCAGCAGGACGCGGACGCCCTGCGCGTGCTCCTCGAGCATGCGGACCGTGTCCTCCTCCGCCGCCCGCGTGTGGATGACCAGCGGCTTGTCGAGCTCCCGGGCGAGGGCGATGTGCGCGCGGAAGGCGTGCTCCTGCGCCTCGCGGGGCGCGCCGTCCCGGAAGTCGTCGAGGCCGGTCTCGCCGATCGCCGCGCAGCGCGGGTGCCGCGCGAGCTCGCGCAGGTCCGCGAGCGCCGCGTCGTCGAAGCCCGCAGCGCTGTTCGGGTGGCGCCCGACGGCCGCCCACACCTCGCCGAACGCGTCGGCCGCCGCGAGCGCCGTGCGGTTCGAGACCTCGTCGGTCCCGACCGTCAGGAGCTTCGTCACGCCGGCCTCGCGCGCCGCGGCGACGAGCTCGGCGTTCGGCGGCGCGCAGGAGTCGAGGTGGGTGTGGGAGTCGATCATGCGGGGGTCGCGTCGTGCTTCGGGAAGAGCGGCGCGACCTTCGCCACCTGCGTGACCCCGCCCGTGCCGAACGCCGCCGCCGCCCACGAGTCGTCGGGCGCGCCGAGCGCCTCCAGGAGCGTCGCCGACGTGGCCGGGAGATACGGCGCGAGGAGGACCATGACGGTGCGCAGGCCCTCGATGAGCGTGGCGAGCGCGACGTCGAGCTGCTCCTGCAGCGCCTCGTCCTTCGCGAGCTTCCACGGCGCCTGCTCCTCGACGTAGCGGTTCAGCCGCCGCACGCGGACCCAGATCGCCTCGAGCGCCTGCGTGAGCTCCCCGCGGTCGAGGTGCGCCGCGACCGCGTCGGCGAGGCCGTCGAAGTCCTCGGTGAGGTCGAACGCGCCGACCGCGGGAACGGCGCCGTCGCGGTACTTCACGACCATCGCGCTGACGCGGCTCGCGAGGTTCCCGAGGTCGTTGGCGAGCTCGCTCTCGTAGCGCTGCTCGAACGCCTCGGCGCTCACCTCGCCGTCGCCGCCGAACTGGACGTCGCGCAGGAGGTAGAAGCGCAGCGGGTCGACCCCGAAGCGCTCGATGATCGTGAACGGGTCGAGGACGTTCCCGAGCGACTTGCTCATCTTCTCGTCGTTCATGAGCAGGTACCCGTGGACGAGCACGTGCTGCGGGACGGGGAGCCCGGCCGCCATGAGGATCGCGGGCCAGAAGACGCAGTGGAACTTCAGGATGTCCTTGCCGACGATGTGGAACGTCGCGGGCCAGAAGCGCTCCGTCAGGTCCTCGCCGGGCTTCGCGTAGGCGAGCGCCGTGTAGTAGTTCAGGAGGGCGTCGAACCAGACGTAGAAGACGTGCTCGGGATCCCACGGGACCTGGACGCCCCACTGGAGCTTCGCCCCGCGCGAGAGCGACACGTCCTGCAGGCCACCCTGGATGAAGGCGAGCGCCTCGTTGCGACGCTGCACCGGCAGGACGAAGTCGGGCTGCTCCGCGTAGAGCGCCTCGAGCCGCTCCTGGAACGCGGAGAGCTTGAAGAACCAGTTCTCCTCGCTTTCCCGGGTCAGGACGATGTGGTGGATCGGGCACCTGTCGCCGTCCTCCACCTCGTTCTCGGACTTGAAGTCCGCGCAGCGCGGGCAGTACCAGCCCTCGTAGCGGCCGAGCTCCACGAAGCCGTTGTCCTTGACGGTCTGCAGCACCTGCTGGACACCGAGCTTGTGCTGCTCGTCCGTGGTGCGGATGAAGAAGTCGTTGCTCGCGTCGAGCTGCGGTGCGAGCGCCTTGAAGCGCTCCGCGTTCTGGTCCGCGAGCGCCTGCGGCGTCATGCCCTGCTTCTCCGCCGCGAGCGCGACGGGCTCCCCGTGCTCGTCCGTGCCCGTGAGGAAGAAGACGTCCTCGCCGCACCGGCGGTGGTGGCGCGCCAGCACGTCGGCCGCGATCGTCGTGTAGGCGTGCCCGAGGTGGGGCGCGCCGTTGACGTAGTAGATCGGCGTGGTGACGGTGAAGGACATCGCCTTCGCAGGCTAGTTGCC
This sequence comes from Solirubrobacterales bacterium, assembly GCA_025964065.1. Classification (GTDB taxonomy): domain Bacteria; phylum Actinomycetota; class Thermoleophilia; order Solirubrobacterales; family Solirubrobacteraceae; genus Paraconexibacter. The sequence goes on from JAOPZO010000269.1 coordinate 3,409, forward strand.
GCGCGGCACCGGCCCCGGCGTCACTTGCGGGCGAGCAGGCCCTTGTACAGCTCGTTCGCGTGCGCGCCCGTGAGCTCGGCGACCACGGCAGCCGCCGGCCGGGCCTTCGCGCCGGCCACCACGAGGCGCTCGAGCGCGTCGATCGCGGCGTCGAGGTCGACGTCTTGCGGGGGCGGCGGGCCGACCACGAGCACCACCTCGCCGCGAGGCTCGGCCTCGGCGTAGCGCGCCGCGAGCTCGGCGGCGCTGCCGCGCGCGATCTCCTCGTGCAGCTTCGTGAGCTCCCGGCAGACCGCGACGGGCCGGGCCGGGTCGAGCTCCGCCAGCGCCGCGAGCGACGCCGCCGCGCGGTGCGGGGACTCGAAGGCCACGAGCGTCTCCCGCGCGGCCGCCAGGAGCTCGCGCAGCTCCCCGGCCTTGCGCGGGAGGAAGCCGACGAAGCGCCACGTGTCCGCGGGCAGCGCGCTCGCGACGAGCGCGGTGAGCACCGCGCTCGGCCCGGGCAGCACCTCGACCCGGAGGCCGGCGGCGACGACGTCGCGCACGAGCACGTGGCCCGGGTCGCTCACGAGCGGCATGCCGGCGTCCGTCACGAGCGCGACGGTCTCCCCCGCCGCGATGCGCGCGATGAGCTCGGGCGCCCGGTGCGCCTCGTTGTGCTCGTGGTAGCTCACGAGCGGCGCGCGGATCCCGTGGCGCTTCAGCAGCCCGAGCGTGTGGCGGGTGTCCTCGCAGGCGACGACGTCGGCGGTGCGGAGCGTCTCGAGCAGCCGGAGCGTCACGTCGTCGAGGTTCCCGATCGGCGTCGCGCACACGACGAGCCGGCCGCTCATGCCCCCACCTCGTCCCAGGCGAGGACGGCCGCGCCGAGCATCCCGCTCTCGGCGCCGAAGCGCGCGGCGACGATGCGCGCGAACTCCCGGGAGGGCGAGAGCGCGCGGGCCAACAGGACCTCGCGCGCGGGCTCGAGCAGGAGCTCGCCCGCCGCGATCACGCCGCCGCCGATGACGACGACGGAGGGGTTGAAGACGTTCACGAGCGAGGCGACGCCGACACCCAGGTGCGCGCCGACGCGGCGGACGACCCCGAGCGCGGTGGGGTCGCCGTCGTGTGCGAGCTCCGTCACGAGCGCCCCGGTGACGCCGCGGCCCTCCGCGAGCGCGCGGCCCAGCGCGC
>JAOPZO010000299.1 GCA_025964065.1 Solirubrobacterales bacterium
GAGACGGCGGTCGACCTCGGGGCGCCCGGGGTGGACGCCCGCTTCGGGCACGGCATGATCGACATGGCGGCCGCGACCGGACTGCCGCCGGGGGGGTCCGGCCCTCCCGCCGAGCCCGGATCGGGAACGGGGCAGGTGGCGCTCGCGGTGCCGAAGCGGTTCGTGGGCCAGGGGCTGCTCCGCAACGGGCTCGTCGTCCGCTGCAGCCTGCCGGTGGACGGGACGTGCCGGGTCAGCGCCCGGTCCCGCGGCAAGCTCCTCGTCCGTGGTGAGCGGGCCGCCGTGGCCGGCGTCCCGACCCACGTGCGGGTGCACCTGACGCACGCGGGACGGCGCGCCGTCCGCAGGGGGCGGAGCGTGCGCCTCACCTTCCTCGCGGAGGGGCCCGGGGGCGGTCGCGCCTCCGCCAGGGTGACGATGCGGCCCTGAGGCCGGGCGGGGCGGCGCCAACATGCGGTACGATACCGATCGGTCACATCGCTGCCCGGTCTGGTTCGGGACGGCCGATGCGGTCATCCCGACATGTGGCACCCCGACGCAGATCCACGGTCCCTCGGACTCAACTACTCGCTGCTCGCCCGCGCTGCCGAGCGCACGGGACTGGGCTGCTGGATCTGGAACACCGCCGACAACAGCTTCCACTGGTCGGACACCCTCTACCGCCTCCTGGGGCTGACGCCCCGCGAGGCCGAGCCGTCCTTCCGCGTGTTCATCGACCGGGTGCACCCCCAGGACCGGGCGCTCGTGCAAACCGCCTTCGAACGGGCCCTGACGTCCCTCGAGTTCGAGCCGCGCGCGCTGCGGGTCGTCTGGTCCGACGGCCAGGTGCGGCACCTCAGGACGATCAGCCGGGTCGACCTCGGGGACGACGTGGACCCGTCCATCCTCGTGGGCGTCTTGCAGGACGTCACGGAGCCGACGCTCGCGTCGCAGGCGATCGCCGTCCACAAGGCCATCTCCGAGGCGCTCGTCACCCCCGGCGGCCTCGGGGTCGGGGGCCGGCACCTGCTTCGCCGCCTCGCATCGGCGCTGGACTTCGGGGTGGCGGAGCTGTGGCTGCGCGAGGGCGACGAGCTCGTCCGCACCGGGGCCGTCGCCCTCCCGCCGGCCACGCTCCCGCCCACGTTCGTCGAGCCGGTCCGCCGCCCCTTGAGGACGGGGCTCGTCGGGCGGGCGCTGACCGAGCGCCGCCCGCTCCCGCTGGACAGCCTGCCGAGCGCGGCCTGGACGAACGAGACCCGTGCCGCCGCACGGGCGGGCATGCGCGGCGGCATCGCGATCCCGGCCCTGACCCCGGACGACGTGCCCGGCGTGGTGCTGCTGCGCTCGCCCGAGCCCGAGCAGCTGCCGGACGCGCTCATGCACGCGCTCGTGGGCGTCTCCTACCAGCTCGGCGCGGTGCTCGTCCGGCGTCGTGGGGAGCTCGCCCCGCCCCTGCTCACCGCGCGGGAGCTCGAGGTCCTCGAGCTCACCGCGACCGGGCGCTCGGGCCCGGCGATCGCCGCGCACCTGACGATCAGCCCCGCCACCGTCAAGACGCACCTCGAGCACATCTACGCCAAGCTCGGGGTCCCGGACCGCGCGTCCGCCGTCGCCCGCGGCCTGCGCGACGGCATGATCCCTTGAACGGATATCGGTCCAGATGAGGGTTCGAAAGCCGTCCAGGGCGCCTGGACGCGCGGGTTCGGCGGTCCGCGCGGGCTACGGTCGCTGGCGATGTCGTCCGCCACACGGTCCGAGGGCCGCCTCGACTCCGCAACCCGGATCCTCGACGCGGCCTACGAGCTGTTCTCGCACGAGGGCGTCGTCACCGTGGGCGTGGACCGGATCGCCGACGCGGCGGGCGTCGCGAAGATGACGCTCTACCGCCACTTCAGCAGCAAGGAGGAGCTCGTGCTCGCCTTCCTCGCGCTGCGCGGCCGCCGCTGGAGCCGGGAGTGGCTGCAGGCCGAGACCGAGCGGCGGGCGCCGACGCCCGCGCACCGGGCGCTGACGGTCTTCGAGGTGCTCGACGACTGGTTCCGGGATCCGGAGTACGAGGGATGCACGTTCCTGCGGACGCTGTACGAGGTGCCGGACCCGGAGGCGCCCGTGCGTCGCGCCGCGCTCGATGAGATCGCGAGCATCCGTGCGACGCTCGACGGGTGGGCCCGGGACGCCGGCGCCGCCGAGCCCGAGGCGGTCGGCGGCGAGCTGCACCTGCTCATGATGGGCGCGATCGCCGCGGCGGTCGGGGGCGACCAGGACGCGGCGCGTCGCGCCGCCCGGGTCGCCGCCACCCGTCTCCCTGCCTGAGGACCGGCAAGATCCGGCGATCGGCGGATGCGGCGCCGACGCGGCATGCCGATCCAAGGGACATGAGCGTTCGAACCGGCACGTCGACCCTGCGCGCATCCCTCGAGCGCGTCGTCGCCCAGCACGGCGACAGGGGCTTCACCTTCCGCGACCTCCTCGAGACGGGGTCAGCCGTCCACGCGACCCCGGGGGAGCTGCTCGACTGGCTCGCCCGCGGCCGGGCGGCCGGGACCATCCAGGAGCTGGGCTTCGACCGTCTCGGCGGCGAGGAGCGCGGGCCCCTGCGGTACCGCGCGGACCCGACTCGTCCCGGATGATCCTGCCCGAGGCCTACCTCTTCGACGAGGAGCGCATCGGCGCGCTGCGCGAGTCCGGCCTGCTCACGCGGGACGCCGACCCGTCCTGCGACCGGTGGACGCGGCTCGCGCACGAGCTGACCGGCGCCCCCATCGCGCTCATGACGGTCGTGACCGACGAGGGCCAGCTCTTCAAGAGCCATGTCGGCCTTCCCCCGGAGCTCGCCGCGGTCGGCTGGCTGCCGCTCACGCACTCCGTCTGCCGTCACGTCGTGGCCGGTCGGCGGCGCTTCGTCGCGGGTGACACGCGCGACGACCTCCGCCTCCTCGGGCACCCCGTGGTCGCGGAGCACGGCATCGCCGCGTACGCCGGGCACCCGCTGACGCTGGGCGACGGCCACGTCGTCGGGGCCCTCTCCGTGCTCGACGTCGTCCCGCGGGAATGGAGCCCCGGAGCGCTGCGGCTGCTCGAGGACCTCGCCGCTGGACTCGATGCGGAGCTCGGTCTCCGCACGGCCCGCCGCCGCCTGCTCGCGGCGCGGCGGGACCTCGAGCGGCAGCAGCTCCACGACCCGGCGACGGGCCTCGCGAACCGGGACTGCTTCACGCGCGACCTCCGCGCGGCGGTCAAGGGCGACGGGCCGCCGCTCCTCGGCGTCTTCGGGCTCGATGCCTTCCGCGCCTACAACGAGGCCCTCGGGCACGCGGCCGGTGACGCGCTCCTCGAGGAGCTGGCCGGCCGGCTCCGCGACGCGGTCGCCCCCGCGGGCGGGCTGGCGTACCGCATCGCCGGCGACGAGTTCGGCGTCCTCGTCCACGACGACACGGCGATCAGCGCG
>JAOPZO010000301.1 GCA_025964065.1 Solirubrobacterales bacterium
CGTGGCGCTCGTCTCCTCCGGGGACGCCGGGGTCTACGGCATGGCCTCGCGGACGCTCGCGCGGGCGGCGGAGCTCCCGGGAGCCGAGCGCCCCGACGTCGTGGTGGTCCCGGGGATGACGGTCGCGCAGGCAGCCGCCGCCGCGCTCGGCGCCCCGCTCGCGGACGACTTCGCGACCCTCTCGCTCTCGGACCTGCACGTGCCGTGGGCGACGGTCGAGCGGCGGATCGCCCTGTGCGCCGAGGCGGGCCTCGCCCTCGCGCTCTACAACCCGCGGTCGAAGCAGCGGACCTGGCAGCTCGACCGGGTGCTCGAGCTGCTTCGCGCCGCGCGCCCGGCCGAGACCGCGATCGGCGTGGCCAGCGACGTGGGCCGCCCGGGCGAGGACGTCGTCCGCACGACGCTCGGCGCGCTCGACCCGGCGCGCGTCGGCATGCGCACGCTGCTCGTCGTCGCGGGGGAGCGCGGCGGCGTCGCGGGCCCTTGGATGGTCGCCGAGCGCGCAGCGCCCACGGACGCGGCCCGTGCCCGGACGGCGGCACCGCGATGACCGTCACGCTCGTCGGCGCGGGCCCCGGCGACCCCGACCTCCTCACGGTCGCGGCGGTCCGCGCGCTCTCCGGGGCGGAGGTCGTCGTCTACGACCGGCCCTCCGCCGACGCGCTGGTCGCGCTCGCGCCCCCGACGGCGGAGCGCCACTGCGTCGGGCTCGCGCCGGGACGGCGTGCGCTCCCCCAGGCCGAGGTCAACGCGCTGCTCGTGGAGCTCGGGCGCAGCGGCCGGGCCGTCGTGCGGCTGAAGAGCGGCGACCCGTTCGTCGCCTCCCGCGGCGGCGAGGAGGCGGCCGCGCTGCACGCCGCGGGCGTCCCCGTCGCCGTCGTCCCCGGCGTCTCGAGCGCGCTCGCCGCCCCCGCCGCCGCCGGCATCCCGCTCATGCTCCGCCAGCTCTCCGTGACCTGCACGGTGGTCGACGGGAACGACGACCCGGAGCACGCCGCGCCGCCGGACTGGGCGACGCTCGCGCGGCTCGGCGGCACGCTGGTCATCCTCACGGGCCGCGGCCGCATGCGCCGCACCGCGGCGCAGCTCGTCGAGCACGGCCTCCCCGGGAGCACCCCCGTCGCGGCGATCTCGGGTGCCTCCCGTCCGGAGCAGCGCGTCCTGCGCGGCACCCTCGGCGCGCTCCCGGCGCCGCTCCCCCCGCCCGTCACCTTCGTCGTCGGCGCCGTCGCGGCGCTCGACCTCACCCCCGCCCAGGAGCCCCACCTTGCACATCCCTGACGGATTCCTCTCCGGCGAGGCCTGCGCGCTCGGCACCGTCGCCGGCGCAGCCGGCCTCGCCTACTGCCTCAAGCGGGTCCGGGAGGAGCAGCGGGAGCGCGACCTGCCCGTCGCCGGGCTCGCCGCCGCGTTCTTCCTCGTCGGCGACGCCCCGGTCTTCCCCGTCACCGTCGGCACCCAGGGGCACCTGCTCGGCGGGCTGCTGGCGGTCGCGCTGCTCGGGCCGTGGCTCGGTGCGGTGACGATCACGGTCGTCTGCGCGATCCAGGCGCTCGCGCTCGGGGACGGCGGGATCACGACGCTCGGCCTCCAGGTCGTGAACCTCGCGCTGCTGCCCGCGCTCGTCGGGCACCCGCTGCTGCTCGCGCTCAAGCGGCTGCTCCCCGGCACCCCGCGCGGGCTGGCCGTGGCGGCGGGACTCAGCGCGTGGGTCTGCGTCGTGCTCTCGAGCGTCGTCTTCGTCGGGGAGTTCGCACTGGGCGCGGTCGTCGAGCTCGACCTCGGGACGCTCGCCTGGAGCACGATCGGCGCCTACGCGCTGATCGGGATCCTCGAGGGGGTGCTCACGGCCTTCATCCTGCGGGCGCTGCTCGGGGTGCGACCGGACCTCGTGCGGGTCGGTGAGGGGCTGCGGCGGGAGCGCGCGGAGCGCTCGCTCGCGGCGCTGGAGGCCGTGCGATGAGCGGCGTCGTCCACTTCGTCGGCGCGGGCCCGGGCGCCCCGGACCTCCTGACCCTCCGCGCCGCACGGGTGCTCGCCGAGGCCGACGTCGTCGTCTGGGCGCGCTCGCTCGTCGACCCCGCGATCCTCGAGCACTGCCGTCCCGGCACGGAGCTCGTCCCCTCGGACGACCGCACCCACGACGACGTCGTCGCGATCTACGCGCGCGCCGCCGAGGAGGGGCTGCGGGTGGCGCGCGTGCACTCGGGCGACCCGTCGCTCTACGGCGCCCTCCACGAGCAGATCGTCGCCTGCAAGGCGCTCGGCCTCCCCTACGAGATCGTCCCGGGCGTCTCCTCCGTCGCGGCCGCGGCGACCGCGCTCGGCCAGGAGCTGACGATCCCGGACGTCTCCCAGTCGCTCATCCTCACCCGGCGCCCGACGCGGACGTCCATGCCGTCGAACGAGACGATCCAGTCGCTCGCCGCCCACGGCACGACGATGGTCCTGTTCCTCTCCGTCCGCCGGCCGCGGGAGCTGCAGGCCGACCTCCTGGAGGGCGGGTACGCGGAGGACACGCCGTGCGCGGTCGTCTACCGCGCCTCGTGGCCGGACGAGGTCGTGCTGCGCTGCCCGCTGGCGGAGCTGGCGGTCGCGATCCGCGGGGCGCGGATCACGACGCAGGCGCTCGTGCTCGTCGGCCCGGCGCTGCAGGAGGCGCCCGACGCCGGGCGCTCCCACGTCTACGACGCCGGCTACGGCCACCGCTACCGGCCGCTGGGCCGCCCCGACCGCTACAAGAAGGTCCCGCGTGGCGCTGCCTGAGGTGCGTGCGCCCGTCGTGGCGATGCGGGTCGCCGTCCTCGGCGTCCACG
>JAOPZO010000359.1 GCA_025964065.1 Solirubrobacterales bacterium
CTCGTAGTTGCCGAACCCTGCCCGGAGCACGCCCGCGTCCCCGAACGGCTCGACCATCCAGGCGACCTCCTCCGGGGTGAAGCCGCCCGGCGTTCCCCAGAACCGGCTCGTGTAGAACGTGGCGACGTAGCCCCGGCGCTCCTCGGGGGTCCGCAGCTCGGCGGCGAGCGCGTCCGCGTCGCGCCCCTGGCGCACGTAGTAGTCCGACGCCGCACGCGTCCGCCGGCCGATGGGCGGCAGCCCCGGCAGCCGCGGCAGGACGCAGTTGAAGAGCACCTGGGCCGTGACGGTGCCGGGGAAGCGGAGGCCGAGGTCGATCGCGACGCCGCCACCGAGGTCGGAGCCCGCGACGGCGAAGGACCCGTGCCCGAGCACGTCGACCATGAGGGCCCGGACGTCGCGGCCGTGCGCCGCGAGGTCGTAGAACCCGTCCGGGGCGAGCCCGGACTCGCCGGAACCGCGCAGGTCCGGCACCACGACCTCGAACCCGGCGGCGGCGAGCTCGGCGACGTTCCGGGCCCAGATGCGACGGGTCTCGGGCCACCCGTGCAGCAGCACGAGCGGGGTGCCCCCGCGCCCCTCGAGCCAGTAGGCGAGCGTGACGCCCGGGCGCACCTCGTCCCGGTGGGAGGCGAAGGAGTGCACAGGGCGAACTCTATGCTCCGCCGCCCATGGCAGAGCACCGCTACGACCCGAAGCAGATCGAGCCACGCTGGCAGCAGGTGTGGGCCGACGAGCGCACCTGGGAGGTCTCGAACGACCTCACCGGCGGTGAGACCTCCTACGTCCTCGAGATGCTCCCGTATCCGAGCGGCGAGCCGCACATCGGCCACCTGAAGGTCTACTCCGTGGGCGACGCGGTCGCGCACTTCCACCGCCGCACGGGCAAGCGCGTCCTGCACCCCATGGGCTACGACGCCTTCGGCCTCCCGGCCGAGAACCACGCGATCAAGACCGGGCAGAAGCCGCGCGACTCGACGAACGCGGCCATCGCCTCGTTCCAGCAGCAGTTCCGCGAGTGGGGCATCTCGATCGACTGGTCCCGCGAGTTCGCGACCTGCGACCCCGAGTACTACCGGTGGACGCAGTGGATCTTCCTGCAGCTCTTCGACAACGGCCTCGCGTACCGCAAGAACGCCGTGGTCAACTGGTGCCCGCAGGACGCCACGGTGCTCGCGAACGAGCAGGTCGTCGACGGGCACTGCGAGCGGTGCGGGCACGAGGTCGAGGCGCGGCAGCTCGAGCAGTGGTTCTTCCGCATCACGGACTACGCGGACCGCCTGCTCGACGACCTCGACACGATCGAGTGGCCCGAGCACGTGAAGACGATGCAGCGCAACTGGATCGGGCGCTCGACGGGTGCCGAGGTGACGTTCCGCTGCGAGGACGTCGGCACGGACTACGCCGTCTTCACCACGCGCCCCGACACGCTCTTCGGGGCCACGTTCTTCGTCATGGCGCCGGAGCACCCGGACCTCGATCGCCTGGCGGAGGGGACGGGCCAGGAGGAGGAGGTCCGCCGCTACGTCAACCACGCGCTCACGGAGTCCAACGAGGAGCGCGGCGCCACCGACAAGCCGAAGACCGGCGTGTTCCTCGGTCGCCACGTCACGAACCCGGTCAACGGGGAGCCGATTCCCATGTACGTCGCCGACTACGTGCTCATGGAGTACGGGACGGGCGCGATCATGGCCGTGCCGGGGCACGACGAGCGCGACTACGCGTTCGCGAAGGCCTACGACCTGCCGATCCGCCGCGTGGTCGAGGGGCGGAACCCGGACGGGGACGAGGACGGGCTTCCGTACGCGGGGGACGGCCCGATCGTCAACTCGCACCCGGACTTCGACGGAACCCCGAACCGCGATGCGCTCGAGCAGGTCATCGCGTGGATCGACCGCGAGGACAAGGGCCACGCCTCGACGAACTACCGCCTCCGGGACTGGTTGCTCTCCCGCCAGCGCTACTGGGGCTGCCCGATCCCGATCGTCCACTGCGACGCCTGCGGCACGGTGCCCGTGCCCGTCGACCAGCTCCCGGTCGTCCTGCCGGAGATCGAGGACTACGCGCCCAAGGGCCGCTCGCCGCTGGCCGCCGCGGAGGACTGGGTCAACACGGAGTGCCCGCGGTGCCACGGGCCCGCGAAGCGCGAGACCGACACGATGGACACGTTCGTCGACTCCTCCTGGTACTTCCTGCGGTACACGGACCCCCACAACGACCTTGCGCCGTGGGACCCCGAGGTCCTCGCGCAGTGGGCGCCGGTGGACCAGTACATCGGCGGCGTCGAGCACGCGATCCTGCACCTGCTGTACGCCCGCTTCTTCACCAAGGCGCTCTCCGACCTCGGGCACCTCAACGGCGTGCAGGAGCCGTTCGCCCGGCTCTTCACCCAGGGGATGATCACGAAGGACGGGGCGAAGATGTCCAAGTCCCGTGGGAACGTCGTCTCGCCGCAGGAGATCGTCGCCCGGTACGGCGCGGACACCGCCCGCGCGTACATCCTCTTCATCGGGCCGCCTGACAAGGACGCGGACTGGTCCGACTCGAACATCACCGGCGTCGCCGACTTCCTCTCGAAGCTCTGGCGGCTCTCCGCCGCGGCCGCCGAGGGCGCCGGCAGGGGCGCGGAGCTCCCCAACGAGCCGGAGGGCGCAGGGCTCGAGCTCGTCCGCGCCGCGAACGTCGCGATCGAGAGAGTCACGAACGCCATGGCTGGGCGCTTCGCGTTCAACGCCGCGATCGCCGAGGTCATGAAGCTCGTGAACGCCTGCTCCAAGGAGTTCTTCGAGAGCGGCAACCGCGACCCGGAGGCCCTGCGCTACGCGCTCGGCACCGCCGCGTCGCTCGTGTTCCCGTTCGCGCCGCACGTCGCCTCGGACGCCTACGACCTCCTGACGGGCCAGCGGGTCTGGGAGGAGCCGTGGCCCGCAGCGGACTCCCGGTTCCTCGAGCTCCCGACCTTCGAGCTCGTCGTGCAGGTCAACGGCAAGCTCCGCGACCGTGTCCCCGCCGCGACGGACGCGACGCACGACGAGCTGAAGGCCCTCGCGCACGAGGCGCCCAACGCGAAGGCGCAGATCGACGGGAAGACCGTCGTCAAGGAGATCGTGGTCCCGGGCAAGCTCGTCAACATCGTCGTGCGGTGAGCCGGCGTGGCTGACGGCGCGCGGGACGCCCGGATGGTCTCGGTCGTCGGGACGAGCGGCGCGGACCCCGTCGCCCTCGCGCACGCCGAGGAGGTGGGCGCCCGGCTCGTCGATGCGGGGTTCTGGGTGGTGACGGGTGGTCTCGGCGGGGTCATGGAAGCCGCGTGTCGCGGCGCGAAGTCCCGGCGTGGCACGACGCTCGGCGTGCTTCCCGGCACGGAGGCCGAGGACGCCAACGGCTGGGTCGATCTCGCGCTGCCCACAGGGCTCGGGGAGCTCCGCAACGGGCTCGTGGCGCGCTTCGGCCTCGCGATGGTGGCGGTGGGCGGCGGTCACGGGACCCTGACCGAGGTCGGCTTCGCGCTCGGGATGGACCGGCCCGTCATCGGGCTGGGGACGTGGACGGTGCATGGCGTGCACGCAGTAGACACCCCCGGGGCGGCCGTTTCGGCCGTCACGCGCCTTCTGTCGTAGGCGCTCCGCAGCTTCGACACGAACGCCGCAGTCCCGCAACACGATCGCGACCTAGCCTCGGCGACGTGCCCGAGATCAGCCGTCGGCAGTTCGCCGTCTACCTCGTCGCCGTGGTCCTCGTCGTGGTCCTCGGGGGCCGTGCGCTGCGCGCGGACGTGGGCGGCGCACTTCCAGGGACGGGCCCCGCGGGCGCCTTCGGGGCGGCGGCCGAGCCCGGGCCGTCCCCGACGCCTCCCGGAGCCACCGGAGCCACCGGGCCGGGCGTCGAGATGGGTGCGGACGAGACGCCGGTGCTCGTCCACGTCGCGGGTGCGGTGGCGCGACCCGGGGTCTACGAGCTGCCGGGTGACGCCCGGATCCGCGACGCGGTCGAGGAGGCGGGTGGCGGCCGGAAGGGCGCGGACCTCGACGCGCTGAACCTCGCCGCGAAGATCTCCGACGGCCAGCAGGTCCTGGTGCGGCGGCACGCGCCCGCCGGGGCGTCGCCCGCCGGCGCC
>JAOPZO010000364.1 GCA_025964065.1 Solirubrobacterales bacterium
GGCGCGGCCCTCCGGGCTGAGGACCCGCCGCGGCCCGCTCGCCAGCCGGAAGCCCGCGGCCGTCGAGGCGACGACCACCAGTGCGAGCACGAATCCGACCAGGACGTCCACGGCGCCACGCTACCCCCGTCCTCGGCCGGGGTCGAACGGCTGCCGTTCGTCCTCGCGCAGCCACCGTTCGTCGCGCCGTGCGACCGGTCGCCGCATCCCGTCTGACACCCCGTCGAACCCTCGTGTCCCATGGCGTCCCGTCCACGAGTGGAGGAGAGACCCATGCACGACCCGTCCCGCGAGCACCACGGCCACATCGACTGGAAGGCCGCCGAGGAGTCCCCGGAGTTCCGGGAGCTGATCGCCGCGCGCCGCCGCTTCGTCGTCCCGGCCACGGTCTTCTTCCTGTCCTGGTACATCGGCTTCATCCTGCTGGCCGGCTACGCCGAGGACTTCATGGGCTCCTCGGTCTACGAGGGCCTGACCGTGGGCTACTGCCTGGCGCTGACGCAGTTCGCGATGGTCGCCGTCCTCGGCCTCATGTACCTGCGGCGGGCGAACAACGTGTACGACCCGCTCGCCGCGAAGGCCGCGCAGGTCGCCCTGGACGCCGGCCGTGACCGGGGGGTGCGCTCATGATCACCGTCCTCGCCGACGTCAACGTCGAAGCGCTCGTCATCTTCGCGTTCGTCCTCGGCATCACGCTCGGCATCACCTACTGGGCGTCCCAGCGCATGACGGGCGCCGACTCGTTCTACGCCGCGGGCCGCTCCATCACCGCGTTCCAGAACGGCCTCGCGATCTCGGGCGACTACCTGAGCGCCGCGTCGTTCCTCGGCATCGCGGGCCTCATCTTCATCTTCGGCTTCGACGGGTTCCTCTACTCCGTCGGCTTCCTCGTCGCGTTCCTCACCGTCATGTTCCTGCTCGCCGAGCGGATGCGGAACGCGGGCAAGTACACGATCGCGGACGTGCTCTCCTTCCGGCTGAACGAGCGCCCTGCGCGTACCGCGGCGGCGGCGGGCACCCTGACCGTCGCGGCGTTCTACCTCATCGCGCAGATGGTCGGGGCGGGGGTGCTGATCCAGGCGCTCGTCGGCTTCGACTTCTCCGTCGCGGTGCTCCTGACCGGGGTGTTCATGCTCTGCTACGTCATCTTCGGCGGGATGCTCGCCACGACGTGGGTGCAGATCATCAAGGCCGTCCTGCTCATGGTCGGCATCGTGATCATGTCGGTGTTCGTCCTGGAGCGGGTGGGCTTCAACCCGGTCGAGCTGTTCAACCGCGCGGAGCGGAACACGACCGCCGAGAGCACCTTCTCGCTCGGGCCGGGCACGTTCCTCTCGAGCCCGATCGACACGGTCTCGCTCGGCATCGCGCTCGTCCTCGGCACCGCCGGCCTGCCGCACATCCTGATCCGGTTCTTCACGGTGCCGGACGGCAAGGCCGCGCGCGGATCGGTCGTCTACGCGATGTTCATCATCGGCGCGTTCTACATCCTCACGACGTTCATCGGCTTCGGCGCCCGGGCGTTCCTCGGGCAGGAGGGCGTCGCCGCGGCGGGCACGGGCGGCAACCTCGCCGCGCCGAACCTCGCGCAGTTCCTCGGCGGCGGTGAGGGCACCTTCGGCGGCGACCTCTTCCTCGCGATCATCGCGGCGGTCGCCTTCGCGACGATCCTCGCGGTCGTGGCCGGCCTGGTGCTGAGCGCGTCGGGCGCGGTGGCGCACGACATCTGGACCAACGTCATCCGCAAGGGCAAGCAGAGAAACGCGCAGAAGGAGGAGGTGACGGTCGCCCGGATCGCGGCGGCGGGCATCGGCCTCATCGCGATCACGATCGCGATCATCGGCGGCGAGGGCCTGAACGTCTCGTTCATGGTCGGGCTCGCGTTCGCGGTCGCCGCGAGCGCGAACTTCCCGGCGCTGCTGCTCGCGCTCACCTGGCGGCGCTTCAACACGACGGGAGCGGTGACCGGCGTCGCCTTCGGCGTCCTGTCGTCGATCTTCCTCGTCATCATCTCGCCGAAGGTCTGGCCCGGGGCGGACGCCGAGGGCGGCCTGTTCTCGTTCTACGACCTCGCGAACCCCGGCATCATCTCGATCCCGCTCGGCTTCCTCGGGTGCTGGCTCGGCACGATGCTCGGCAAGGACGAGGTGAGCGAGCGCTCCTTCGACGAGCTGTACGTCCGCTCGGAGACGGGCCTCGGCGCGGAGGGCTCGCTGCTGCGGGCCACGGAGCCCGGCGAGACGGCGAGCACGCCGGCGGGCCCGCCGGCCGGGCGCTTCGACCGCGATCCCTCGAGGTCGACTCCGGTGGCCGAGCGCCCGCCGACGGAGGTCTAGGATCGCCATGACCACCACCCAAGGAGCGAAGATGGCGGACGCGACGGACCTCGAGAACGAGCTCGGGCACCTGCTCGACCAGGAGCGGTTCTCCCCGCCGGAGGCCTTCGCCGCTGGTGCGCGGGTGACCGGGACGCAGCTGCACGACGCGCCGGGGCAGGACGCCCCGGCCTGGTGGCTCGCGCAGACGAAGGAGGTCCTCGACTGGGCGAAGGAGCCCACGCAGTCCCTGGACGACTCGAAGAAGCCCTTCTACGAGTGGTTCGCCGACGGCGAGCTCAACGTGTCGCACAACTGCCTCGACCGGCACGTCATCGCCGGCAACGGCGAGCGGGTCGCCTTCCACTGGCGCGGGGAGGAGGGCGAGGAGCGCGACGTCACCTACGCCGAGCTGCTCGCGGACACGCAGCGCATCGCCAACGCGCTGTACGACCGCGGCATCCGCGCCGGGGACGTCGTCGGGATCTTCCTGCCGATGATCCCGGCGGCGGTCGCCTCGATGCTCGCCTGCGCGCGCATCGGCGCGGTCCACAACGTCGTCTTCGGCGGCTTCGCGCCGGAGTCCGTCGTCGAGCGGATGCACTTCTCCGAGGCGAAGGCGCTCATCACGGTCGACGGGGCGCGGCGGAAGGGCAAGACCGCCGCGATCAAGGCGTCGCTGGACACGGTCCTCGAGCGCGAGCCGGTCCCCTCGCTCGAGCACGTCTTCGTGGTGCGTGCCACGGGGATCGACACGCCGATGCACGAGGGCCGCGACGTCTGGATGGACGAGGCGATGGCGGCCGCCGACCCGGAGTGCCCGGCCGAGCCGTTCCCCGCGGAGCAGCCGCTGTTCATCCTCTACTCGAGCGGCTCGACCGCGAAGCCCAAGGGGATCCTGCACTCCTCGGGCGGCTACCTCACGCAGACCGCGTGGACGTTCCGTGAGGTCTTCGACCTGAAGGTCGAGAGCGACGTCTACTTCTGCACCGCGGACGTCGGCTGGGTCACCGGCCACAGCTACATGGTCTACGGGCCGCTGGCGAACGGCGCGACGAGCGTCATGTACGAGGGCGCGCCCGACTACCCGCACAAGGGCATCTGGTGGGAGCTGTGCGAGCGCTACGGCGTGACGCTCTTCTACACCGCGCCGACCGCGATCCGCGCCTGCATGAAGTGGGGCCCGGAGCACCCGCGCAAGCACGACCTGTCCAAGCTGCGGCTGCTCGGGACGGTCGGGGAGCCGATCAACCCGAAGGCGTGGCTCTGGTACCACAAGGTCGTCGGCGGGGAGCGCTGCCCGATCGTCGACACGTGGTGGCAGACCGAGACGGGGGCGATCATGGTGACGACGCTCCCGGGCGCCCAGGACGCGAAGCCCGGCGTGGCGGGGACGCCGCTGCCCGGGATCACCGTGCGGGTGGTCTCGCAGGAGGGCGAGGTCTGCGACGCCGGGACCCAGGGGCTGCTCGCGATCCCGGAGCCGTGGCCGGCCATGCTCCGCACCCTCTACAAGGACCCCGACCGCTACCAGGAGACGTACTTCTCGAAGTTCGGCCCCGGGACGTACTTCGTCGGGGACGCGGCGCGGCAGGACGAGGAGGGCTACGTCTCGGTCATCGGGCGCGTGGACGACGTGATCAACGTCTCGGGCCACCGGCTCTCCACGGCCGAGGTCGAGTCCGCGATCGTCGCCCACCCGAAGGTCGCCGAGGCGGCCGTCATCGGGCAGGCCGACGAGGACACGGGCCAGGCCATCGCGGCGTTCGTGACGCTCGAGGGCGACCTCGAGGGAACCGACGCGCTCGTCGACGAGCTGCGCGAGCACGTCGCCCAGCGGATCGGGAAGCTCGCCCGGCCCAAGCGGATCATCTGGAGCGACGACCTGCCCAAGACGCGATCGGGGAAGATCATGCGCCGGCTGCTCCGCGACGTGGCCGAGGGCCGCGCGCTCGGCGACGTGACCACGCTCCGCGACCCGGACGTCATGGCCCGCCTCGAGGCGCAGATCAAGTCGGGTCAGGTGCCGAGGGAGGACTGACCGCGCGGTCCTCGGCGGAGCGCCTGGCGGACGGGCGGGGCGGAGGTGGCCATGCTCGCTGCCACGACGGTGACGTCGACACCGCGGCGCTTCGCAGCGCCGCCTGCGCCGCGTCGGCGTCCTCCGCCTCCAGGTGCCGCACGCGGCCGCGCCGCCCCGAGCCGAGCGCG
>JAOPZO010000381.1 GCA_025964065.1 Solirubrobacterales bacterium
GCCGTCGGGCTTGAAGGCCGGCTTGAGCTTCGCGAGCGTCTCGAGGTCCGTGCCCGGCCGGATGCCCTGGTCGGTCACGTGGGTCTCGCCGTTCGTCGTGAAGGGGAGGATCTCCCGTTCGAAGAGCCCCTCCTCGGTCGCCCGGTGCGCCTTCGCGTGGGACTGGACCGCGAGCTCGTCGAGCTCCGCGCGGCCGACCTCCCACTGCGAGGCGATGAGCTCCGCGCCGATGCCCTGGCCCCGGACGTCGTGCTTGTCGAAGAAGCGCTCCGTGTACGGGGAGCCGAACTCCTGGGCCGCGCGCTCGCCGGCGGCGAACGAGATGTGGCCCATGTGCTCGACGCCCGAGCCGATGACGGTGTCGTGGACGCCGGCCGCGATGAGCGCGGCCCCGAAGTTGATCGCCTGCTGGGCCGAGCCGCACTGGCGGTCCACCGTCGTGGCGGCGGTCTCCATGGGCAGCCCTTCTTGCAGCCAGGCGTTGCGCGCCACGTTCATCGCCTGCTCGCCGAACTGCTGGACGCAGCCCGCGATGACGTCCTCGACCTCGGAGGCCTCGACGCCGGCGCGCTCGAGGACGGCCGTGTAGGTCGCGCCGAGGAGCTCGGTCGGGTGGACGTCCCGGTAGTAGCCCTTCTCCCGGTGCCCGCGCCCGATCGGCGTCCGGACGGCCTCGACGATGACGACTTCCCGACCCCGCTGTGCCCACTTGCCCATTGCGTTTCCCCTCGTCGTAAAACCAAACGATTGTTTGGCAAACTTAGCAGGTCCTCAGGCGGTGGGTGCGCGGCGGCCGCGGAACGCCGCGATGCCATTCGCGAAGTCGTCCGCGCCCTGCAGCAGGGCGATCGCCTCCGCCGCGTAGCCCTGGTCCGCCCAGGCACCACGGCCCAGGACCGCCTTGCCGACGGCCTGGGCCAGCTGGGAGCGCGAGGCCATGGCGGCGGCCAGCCGCTCGGCCTCGGCGAGGTGCTCGCCCGCGGGCACGACGACGTTGACGAGCCCCGCCAGCCGCGCGTCCTCCGCGCCGACGGGCAGGCCCGTCAGTACGAGGTACTTCATCCAGTGCAGGTTCACGTGCGAGAGCCCACGGACGATGCCGGGGCCGGGGATGAGCCCCACGCCGGCCTCGGGCAGCCCGAAGCGGGCGGTCGCATCGGCGACCACGACGTCGCAGACCATCGTCAGCTCGCACCCGCCGCCCATGACGTTCCCGTGGACCGCGGCGATCGTCGGCTTGGGGAGCTCGTCGAGCGCCCGGTAGGCGCCGAGCGCCTCGGCCATGTAGGCGCGGCGGTCTGCGACGCCCCCGATGTTGCCGAAGTCCTCGATGTCCCCGCCGACGCAGAAGCTGCTGCCGGCACCCGAGAGCACCACGACGCGCACGTCGTCGTCGCCCGCCAGCCGCGCCACCGCGTCGGACAGCTCGCCGAAGAACGCCCGGGGCATCGCGTTGAGCTTCTCGGCCCGGTCGAGGACCA
Source organism: Solirubrobacterales bacterium (assembly GCA_025964065.1). Classification (GTDB taxonomy): domain Bacteria; phylum Actinomycetota; class Thermoleophilia; order Solirubrobacterales; family Solirubrobacteraceae; genus Paraconexibacter. The sequence goes on from JAOPZO010000381.1 coordinate 1,482, forward strand.
CCCAGGCGACGTGGTCACGGACGTGCGTGGTCAGCATGGACGGAGCGTAGGGGCGTCGTGGGGCCGCTGTCAACCAATCGCTTGTTTGGTACGTTCGGCGCCCAGCCGACCGAAGGAGCCCGAATGTCCGTCGCCCTGCCCAGCACCGCCCTCGCGCGCCCGACCGTCCTCGCGGACGTCCTCCCCGGGGCCCGCACCCGGGACGTCCTCCTCGTCCTCGCCGGCGCCGGCTTGACCGCTGTCGCCGCCCAGGTCGCGATCCCCATCCCCCCGTCGCCCGTTCCGATCACGGGGCAGACCCTCGCCGTGGTCATCGCGGGAGCCGCACTCGGGGCGCGCCGCGGTGCCGCGTCGCAGCTGCTCTACGTCCTGCTCGGGCTCCTCCTGCCCGTGTACGCCGACGGTGCGAGCGGCCCTGAGGTCCTCTGGGGCGCAAGCGGCGGCTACCTCGTCGGCTTCGTCCTCGCGGCCGGCCTCATCGGCTGGGCCGCCGAGCACGGCGCCGACCGCCGCCCGCTCCTCGCGGCGCTGACCTTCGCGGGCGGGCAGCTCGTGGTCTTCGCCGTCGGGGTCCCGTGGCTCAAGGTCGCGGCGGACCTCAGCTGGGGCGACGCGATCCACTTCGGCTTCACCGTCTTCATTGTCGGCGGGATCTTCAAGGCCCTGCTCGCCTCCGCCCTGACTCCCGGTGCGTGGCGGCTCGTGCGGCGGGCCGACCGGGCGACGTCGGGCTGAGGCGCCCCTCAGGCCGGGACCCCGAGGCCACCCGTGAGCTCGAGGACCTGGCCCGTGACGTAGTCCGCGTCGGGTGAGGCCAGGAAGGCCACCGCCGCCGCCACGTCCGCGGGGGTCCCGGCCCGGCCGAACGGGAGCTGCTCGAGCACGTGGTCGAGCAGCTTGGCCGGCTTCGCGCCCGTCATGCCCGTCCCGGTGACGAGCCCCGGAGCGACGGCGTTGACGTTCACGCGGCTGTGGGCCCATTCCCGGGCCAGCGCCTTCGTCAGGCCGACGAGGCCAGCCTTCGCCGCAGAGTAGTTCGCTGTGCCGGCGGCCCCGTAGAGGCCGACGCTCGAGCTCATGTTCACGACCTTGCGGTGGTGCACCGGGGGCGCGTTCCGGTCACCCCGCAGCAGCGGAGCCGCGGCGCGGCACATGCAGAAGCCGCCGAACAGGACCACGTCGTGGACGCTGCGCCAGTCTCCGTCCGTCATGCGGTGGACCGGCGCGTCGCGCGTGATGCCGGCGTTGTTCACGAGGATGTCGAGGGCACCGAAGCTCCCGGCCGCGACCGCGACCATCGCGCGGGCGTCCTCGTCGCTCGTGACGTCGCCCGGGGCCGCGACCGCCTCGACGCCGGCGGCGCGAAGCTCCGCGACGGCGCGCTCGCAGGCCTCGGGCTCCCGGTCGTTGACGACCACCGCGGCGCCCTCCGCTCCGAGGCGGGCCGCGACCTCC
>JAOPZO010000399.1 GCA_025964065.1 Solirubrobacterales bacterium
GCCGTCGGCGTCGACGATCGCCACGCGCGCGCCGGCGGCGGTCAGCGCCTCCGCGACGGCCAGGCCGATCCCCCGCGCGCCGCCGGTCACCGCGCCGGCCTGCCCCTCGAGGACACCGCTCACCGGGAACCCTCCGCCGCCGACGGCCCCAGCAGGTCCCGCGCGATCATCCACCGGTGGATCTCCGCGGTTCCGTGGCCGATGCGCCAGAGCCGGACCTGACGGAAGAAGCTCTGAACCGGCGAGTCCTTGGCGTAGCCCCTCCCGCCGAAGACCTGCAGGCAGCGGTCGGTCACGCGCTGTGCCATCTCGGTGGCGTAGAGCTTGGCCTTGAAGGCCTCGATGCGCACGTCGCGCCCCTCGTCCGCCTGCCAGGCCGTCCGGTAGACGAGCAGCCGAGCCGCGTCGAGCTCGACCGCGCTGTCGGCGAGCATGAAGGAGACGCCCTGGCGCGAGGCGATCGGCTGGCCCCAGGTCGTGCGCTCCTGCGCGTAGGCGACGGCAAGGTCCAGGCAGCGCTGGGCGATGCCGAGCTGGTAGCTGGCGATCTTCAGCCGCCCGTGGCCGAGCTGGCGGTCGGCGCCGGCGAAGCCGTGGTTCAGCTCGCCGAGCAGCGCGTCGGCGGGGAGACGGCAGTCCTCGAAGCGCAGCTCGCACGGGTCCCACGCGTCGCCCATCGTCGGGATCGTGCGCACGACCTCGTAGCCCGGCGTGCCCGAGTCGACGAGGAACGCGCTCACGCCCCGCGTGCCGAGTTCGGGCGCGGTTGAGGCGAACAGGATCAGGAACTCGACGCGCTCGGCGAGGCCGATGAAGATCTTGCCGCCATCGATCACCCAGTCCTCGCCGTCGCGGACCGCGGTGGTCGCGATGCCGCCGAGGTCGGAGCCCGCGCCCGGCTCGGTGAACGCGTACGCGCTGCGCCGCTCCCCGCGCACGACGGACGCGAAGTACTTGTCCCACTGGTGCGGGGCGCAGTGGTAGAGCGCGGGCTCGGGAGCGCCGCCGACCTCGAACATCATCGGGTGCTTGTTGAGCTCCTCGTGCACCGCGCACACGGCGAGCTGGCCGAGTCCCCGGCCGCCGTGCTCCTCGGGCACGTCGAGCGCCCACAGGCCGCGCTCGCGCGCCTCCGCCTGGAGCTTCGGCCGCAGCTCCCACGGCACGTTCCCGTCCCGGAGGAACTGCGCCTCGAGCGGGTCGAGGCGCTCCTCCCGGAACGCACGGGTCGTGGCGACGAGCTCCTGGATCCCAGCGGGCAGGTCGAAGTTCATCGCGCCGGCTGCAGCAGGGTGCGGACGGCGGTCAACGACCCGTCGGCGTACGCCTCGAACGCGCCGATCAGCTCGTCGAAGCCGACGCGGCGCTCGATGATCGGGGCGAGGTCGATCCCGCTCTCGCCGATCCACGCGGCGACGTCGGCGAAGTCGGCCTGCGAGTACCCGTAGGAGCCCCGGATCCGCGTCTCGCGCCCGACGACAAGGCTCACGGGCAGCGGGATCTCGTCCGCCCAGATGCCCACGAGCACGACCTCGCCGCCCGCGCCGACGGCCTCGACCGCCCCGGCGAACGTCTCGGGCCGCGCGACGCAGTCGAGCGCCAGGTCGAAGCGATGCCGCGTGCCGAGGACGTCCCCGGGGGGAACCGCCTGCAGGCCGAGCGCGGCGCATACCGCGCGGCGCTCCGGGCGCGGCTCGAGGACCAGGACCTGCTCGCCGACGCGACGTCGCGCGGCCAGCGCGGCTCCGAGGCCGATGATCCCGCCGCCGACGACGAGCACGGAGGCGCCCGGGGGCGGGTCGGCGAGGCGCACCCCGTGGAACCCGACGGTGAGCGGCTCGACGAGCGCTCCCCACTCGACGGGAACGCCCGCGGGCAGCGGGTGGGCGTTCGCGGCCGGGACGGTGATCGTGTCGGCGTAGGCGCCGGGCGCGGCCGGCGTGCAGCCGTAGACCGTGCGCCGCTCGCAGAGGTTCTCCAGGCCGGCGCCGCAGCGGGCGCAGGTGCGACAACCCGCGATCGGGTTGACGGCGACGATGGCGCCGACGGCGGGCCCGTCCACGCCGCCTCCCTGCGCCTCGACGGTCCCGACCGCCTCGTGCCCCATCACGAGCACGTCGCCGGCGCCGAGCACGACGTCCCGCCGGTCGTTGACCTGGGCGTAGCCGTAGACGTCGGACGTGCAGAGCCCGACGGAGTGCACGCGGACGCGCACCTCCCCGGGACCGGGTGCCGGGACGGGAACCTCGTCGACCGCGAGCGCGCCGCCGCCCCGGTAGCTCAGCTGCCTCATCGGGCGTACGAGGCCGCGACGACCTGCTCGACGTTGAAGGGCGCCTCGAGCTCCGCCGCCACGCCGCCCTCGACCATCACGAAGACGCGGTGGCAGAGCAGCACCAGCTCCTCGGGCTCCGAGCAGGCGACCACGATCGTGGTGCCTTCCGCGGCGAGCTCCCGGAGCAGCTGGTGGATGCCGGCGCGCGCGTGGACGTCGATGCCGACCGTCGGCTCGTCGAGCAGGAGCAGCTTGACGCCCTTGAGCAGCCAGCGGGAGATGCACGCCTTCTGCTGGTTGCCGCCCGACAGCGTCGTGATCGGCGCGTCGAGGTCTCCGACCATCCGCACGCGCTCGGCGATGCCGCCGGCGAGCTCGCGCTCCCTGCCCACGTCCACGAACGTGCGCATCCGGCTGATGTCCGTGATCAGCGCGATCGTCGAGTTCGCCGCGACGCTCATCGTGGGGAAGGTCATCGCCTTGCGCCCCTCGGGCACGTAGCCGACCCCACGGCGCACCGCCGCGTGGGGCGTCTCGAGCGCGCCGCCGCCGAGCACGTCGACATCGCCCGCGCTGCGGCCCTGGATGCCGCCGATCAGGCGCAGGAGCTCGCTGCGCCCGGAGCCCTGCAGACCACCGATCCCGATGATCTCACCGCGATGCAGCTGCAGGTCGGCGTCGTGGACGAGCGTCCCGCCGAGCCCACGGGAGCGCACGACGACCGGCGCGTCGGCGCGGGTCTTGACCACGGGGCGCGGCTCCTCGCGCAGCGCGGAGCCGCCGACGAGCTGCACCATCGCGTCGATCGTGATCTCCTCGCGGGCGAGGTCGCCGGCGTGGCGGCCGTCCCGCATCGCGAACACGCGGTGCGCGAGACGCTGGATCTCCGCGAGCCGGTGGGAGACATAGATGACCGCCGTGCCGTCCGCGGCCAGACTGCGGATGATCGGCTCGAGCCGTGCCGCGGTCTCGGCCGGCAGCGCCGCGCTCGGCTCGTCGAGGATCAGGACCCGCGGCTGCTTCGAGATCGCCTCGGCGATCGTGACGAGCCGCTGCTCCACCGGGGTCAGCTCGGAGGCCGGGACGGTCGGGTCGATGTCATCGAGCCCGACGCGGGCCAGCGCGGCCCGGGACTGCGCTTGGAGCTCGCCGTCGAGCACGAACCCGAGCCGCTTCGGCATCCGCCCGAGGAACAGGTTCTCGGCGACCGAGCGGTCCTCGATCAGGCTGAGCTCCTGGGGCACGAGCGCGATGCCGGCTGCGAGCGCTTCACGCGGATGGGCGAAGTTCACGGGCTCCCCGTCGACGAGGAGCTCCCCTCCGGTCGGCGCCGTCTGCCCCGAGATGACCTTGTTCAGCGTCGACTTCCCCGCGCCGTTGGCCCCGACCATGCCGATGACCTCGCCGGCGTGGATCTCGAAGCTCACCCCGCGCAGCGCCTGCACGGTCCCGTAGGCCTTCTCGACGTCGCGCAGCGCGACGACCGGCTGCTCCCGGGTCGCCATCCTCAGGCCTGCGTCCGCGACTGGGCGGCGACGAAGAGGATGACGATGAGCACGGCGCCGATGACGATGTTCGCGAGGTAGGAGTCCGCGCCGACGATCGTCAGGCCCGTCTGCAGCGTCGCGACGAAGAGCGCGCCGACGGTGGTGCCGAACACGTTGAAGCGGCCGGCCGCCAGCACGGAGATGCCGAAGAACGCCGCGACGAACGGCGGGATGAACAGGCCGCCCGCGAGATCCGGAGAGAACTGTCCGGTCTGCGAGCTGAGGATGACCGCGGCGATGCCCGCGCACAGCCCCATCACCACGAAGCCCCACATGCGGGTCTGGCCGACCCGGATGCCCGCCAGCCGCGCGGCGCCGGGGTTTGACCCGATCGCCAGCGTCTGGCGGCCGAAGACCGTGAAGCGCATGAGCACGAAGGCCGCGAGCACGATCACGGCCGCGTAGACGATCGGCAGCGGAACCCCGAGGACGCGGTTGAAGGTCACCGAGATATACCCCTCGGTGACGTCGGCGATCGTCGAGCCTCCGCCGCTGAGGCCGAGCGCGATGCCGGTGAACACGGTCTGCAGCGCCAGGGTGACGATGAACGACGAGGCGCGCTGCAGCGAGACGAGGAAGCCCGCGACGAGCCCGCCGGCGAGGCCGACGGCGAGCGCGCCGACGATCGCGACCGCCGCGTTCGCGCCGTGGTCGGACATGAGCTGCACGCCGACGACGGCGGAGAGCCCGATGAGCCCGGGGAAGGAGAGGTCGAACTCGCCGTTGGAGAGCACGACGGTGAGGCCGGCGGCGAGGATCAGGATCGGCGCGGCGAGCTCGAGGATCGAGCGCATGTTGTCCAACGTGCCGAACACCGCGGGCTCCGCGATCCAGAAGGCCGCGACCATGATGGCGAAGCCCACGAGGGTGGCGTAGCGCTGGATCCAGTGCCTGCCGAAGGCCATCCCCGTCCGCGCGCCGTCGGGCCGCTGAGGCTCGGGCGCGTTGGCGCTGGTGGGCGACGCCGGCTCGGTGAGCGAGGTCGCCTTGTGTGCTTGATCGGTCATGGTTCTCCGTCGAGAGGCAGGACGTCAGGGGTGAGGGGCACCACACGGGTGGGGCGGGCGTGTCGCCCGCCCCACCCGGCAGCTCACTTCGCGTACTCCGTGCCCCACTTCTCGAGGAAGGGGGCCAGGGTCTTGTCGATCGGGAACGGGTCGCCGTCCCCGCCGATGGCCTCGACGGCCGCCTTGTCGATGACCTTGTACTCGAGCGGGTCCTTGTCCATCGCGTCCGGGTCGATCGGCGTCTGCTTCTCGAAGAACGCGAGCAGCTGGTCGATGGCGACCGCCCCCGTCTTGGCCAGGTCGACGTCCATCACGGCCTTCAACGCCGTGTCCTCCCGGAGGTTCTTCACGTTCTGGTCGGTCGTGAAGTACGAGTAGACGCTCGCCTTGCTGCGCTTGAGCTTCACGGCCGTGACCGTGGCCTGGGCCATGTTGTCGAACACCGCGTGGATCGACGTCGCGTCCGGGTGCGCCGTCAGCAGGTCGGTCGTCGCCTTCTGGGAGTTGACGACCGGGTTGGTCAGGTCCACTTCGGCCGTCCCGGCGATCTCCGCCTTGCCGCCGCTGGCCTTGATCGTGTCGTTGACCGCCTTCTCGCGGACCACGCCGGCGAAGTTCAGCGCCGTCTTCAGCGAGAGGACCTTCGCATTCGGCGTCGTGTCGATGATGTGCTGGACGAGCGTGCTCGCCATCTTGGTCTCGTCCTCCGCGTACGCCGCGTCCCAGAGGTCGGAGTCCTCGGTGCCGGAGGCGACGTGGATGACGGGGATCTTCTTCTCCTTCGCCTGCGTGAGCTGCTTGCGGACGAGGTTCGCGTCGACCGAGGTGAGGATCAGGCCGTCGACTCCCTGGTTGACGAAGTTCTGCGCGGCGGAGGCGATCTTCTGGGGATCGCCCGCGCCGTCGACGACCTTGATCGTCCAGCCGAGTTCCTTGCCCGCCTTCTCGATCAGCGTGTCGGTCTTGTCGTCGATCGGCGACTGCCGGATCAGATCGACGACGCCGATGGTGCGCGGCGCGA
>JAOPZO010000098.1 GCA_025964065.1 Solirubrobacterales bacterium
GGTCGGGCGGAAGCCCGCCAGGCGGCGCTCGAGCTGCGGCAGGCTGCCGCAGAGCGTCTGGTGCCCGTGGGCCGCGGCGAGCGCGGGGCGGCCGTGGCGCGCCACGAGGCCGGCGGTCGCGTGGAGCCAGGAGACCGCGGCGCCGACCTCCAGCAGCACGAGGTCCGGGTCGCCGCCGGCCACGACCGCGAGGTCGTAGCGGGTCGCGGCGGCGACCTCGAAGGACTCCACGCCGAGCGGGGCGCAGTCCTCGGGGGCGATCCCCATGGCCTCGAGCAGCTCGAGCGCCCGGCGCAGGTCCTCGGCGCCGGGCTCGTGGGGGACCGCGAAGACGAGCTCGACGGGGTCCTCCGGGCCGAAGGCGTCCGCGAACGGGCGCAGGACCGCGAGCGCAGGGGCCGGCGCGCTCCAGTCCGTCGCGACCACGAGGCGCCAGCACGACGGCACCTCGGGGATCGGGTGGTCGAGCCAGCTCGCCGCCCAGTGGTGGACCGCGTAGGCGTCGGGGAACGACTCGTGGCGCCGGGAGGGCTCGTCGTGCAGGTAGGGGAAGAACAGTGCCGGCGGGAAGACCTGAACGCCGGCCTCGAGCGCTGCATCCCCCTCGACCACGGCGGTGAGCAGCCCGGGGCCCGTGACCTGGTTCGGCGGCCGGCCCGAGCGTTCGGCGACCGCGCGGGGGAGCGCGTCCACGAGGGCCCGCAGGAGCGGGTGGCCCGCGGTGGCGCCGATGATGCTGTTCGACAGCGTGCGGCCGTCCTGGGAGGCCGTGAACGCCTCGACGTCCTCGAGCAGCGGCTCCAGGGAGCGCAGGCACTCGAAGTCCGTGTCGACGTACACGCCGCCGAACCGCAGCAGGAGCTCGTAGCGGACGATGTCCGCGCGCTCGGCGAGCGAGGCCGCCGCGTCGAACGCGGCCTGGTTGCGGAGCGGCGGGAGGTCCTCGTCGCGCCACAGGCGCAGCTCCCAGCCCGGGTGGTGGTGCGCCCAGGTCTCGCCGAACGCGGCGGCCATCTCGGGCAGCGGCGCGTCACCGAGCCAGACCCGGTGGATCGTGTGCGGGATGCGCTGGGCGCGCCCCGCGGGCGGGTCGGCGACGGGGGTGAGGAGCTCCATGCCCGGATGATCGACCGGCTCCCCGGGCGCTTGACCGGCGTGTGAGGACTTCGGCCTGCGGATCACGGGCGCGGGCCCCGCCGCCGCGGCGGCGGAGCCGGCGGCGGCGTGGCGGGCGGGGTCTGCGTCTGCGGCCGAAGGTCGCGGAGGGGCCGATGTGGGCTCCCTCGCTCCACATCGGCCCTCTCGCGGAGCTCCGGGCGCCGCCGCACCCTCGGCGCGACGCGAGCCCCGCCCTACCGCGCCGCCACCACCGTCACCCGCTCGCCGCGCGGCGCGATGCCGAGCGAGAGCGACTCGTGGAGCTTGGGCGCCTCCCAGTCCTCCGGAAGCGTCTTCTCGATCCTGAGGTGCGCCTGGCGGCCCTCGAGCCGCAGCTCGGCCACCTGGTTGTCGAACGTCGGCGCCGCCGCGAACGCCCAGTTCATCGGTGTGGGCTCGACACCCGCCGCCCGCGCCAGCCGGCGGGTCACCGCCGCCATCGGCCGCCCGAACGCGGTCCGCAGCGCACGGCGCTCCCGCGCGTCGAGCGGGTTGCGGACCGGGGAGCAGGTCGCCTGCAGCACGCGGCTCTCCACCGGGCCCGAGGTGAACGACGCCTCCGCCAGGTACGCGTGGTGCACGTCCCCGGAGAGCAGGACGATCGTCGCGGGCGCCGGGCCGTGCTCGCCGCGCGCGACCTCCTCGAGCAGCTCGGCCATCCGCTTGAAGCAGCCCTGGAAGGCGGCCCAGTGCTCGAGGTCGAGGCCCTGGCGCACCTTCTCGCCGAGCTTCGCGGCCCGCTTGCCCCAGGCGCCGTCGCAGACCGCCTCGTTCCACGCCTCGAGGTGGTGCATCCCGGGCGCGAGGAGGTAGGGGAGCGAGGTGCCGACGAGCAGGTGGTCGTAGTCGCCCTCGACCTGCTCGCGGATCCACGCCCACTCGCCGTCGGAGAGCATCTGCCGCTTGCCGGGCTCGAGCACGCGGCCCGCGCGGGAGTCGAGCACGAGCAGGCGCGTGCGCCCGAAGTCGCGGCGGAAGCTCCAACGCGCCGCGGCGATCTCGCGCGCCGCGTGGCGGGCGAACTCCCGGACCTCGGCCTCCTGGTCGCCCCCGTCGTGCACCCCGCACCACACGGGGTCCTCGCGCAGCTCGTCGGGGGAGAGGTTCCCGACGTGCTGGTGGATCCAGTAGCTCATGTACGCGCCCACGACGCGCTCCTCCCACCAGTCCTTCGCGCGCATCTCCTCGACCCACGCCCTGGAGGTGTTCCAGTCGTCGTGCACGTCGTGGTCGTCGAAGATCATCGCGCTGGAGACCGTGGAGAGCAGCCAGCGCAGGGCCGGGTCGCTCCAGCTCTCGCGGTAGAGCGCGCAGTACTCCTCGAAGTCCCCGACCTCCTCCTTCGGCGGGCCCTCGCCCGCCGGCCGGCGCTCCTCGATGAGCTCCGCGACGCCGGGGGAGACCTCGTCGGCGTACACCTGGTCCCCGAGCAGGAGGAGCGCGTCGGGCCAGGTCGCGACGGGCTCGTGGCGCATGCGCTCGACGAGCGCGAGGAGCGCGTCGACCTCGCGGCCGCGGTCGTCGTCGTCCTTGCGCATGGAGTACGGGTGGTCGTGCGGCACGCTCACGCGGCAGGAGCCGAACGCGAGCTTCAGCTGCTCCCCGCGCTCGGGCGCGTGGGTCCGGATGACGCAGGGCGGGTACGGGTCGTCGGGCTCGGGCCACACGTGCCGCCCGTCGAGCTCCACGGTGTACGGGAGCACGCTGCCCGGCTCGAGGTCCTCGAGGACGACGAGCGCGTAGTGGTGGCCGGCGACGCAGAACGTGGGCGCGGTCCCGCCGAGCACCCGCACCTCGCACGGCTCGTCCGTCTCGACCCAGATCGTCGCATCGGTGTCCGAGACGTACCGGAGAAGGGGGCCGAGCAGCAGTCGGGGCACCCGTCCATTCTCCCCTCTCCGCGTCGGCCCCGAACGCGGGTCCTCCGGACGGCCCGCCAGAATGGCGCCCGAGCCGTGCCCACCGCCTTCACCACCCCGACCGCGCTGACTTCCGCGGAGCTGCGCGACGCCCCCGTCCGCTGGCCGCGCCCCTCGGCGTGGGACGCGCCGCTCGCCTGGGAGCCCGCCACGGTCGCCGAGGCCGCGGCACAGCTCCACCTGCTCACGGTCGGCGACCTCATGGCCCACCTGCCGCGGGACACGGGGGAGGGCCGCACGATCGCCGAGCTCCAGCCCGAGGAGGTCGCCACCGTGGTCGTCGAGGTCCGCTCCATCACGAGCCGCCCCGTCCGCCGCCGCGGGATGAAGCCGCTCGTCGAGGCGACGGTGGCCGACGAGACCGGGATCATGGCCGCGACCTTCTTCAACCAGCCCTGGCTGGCGCGCGCCTACCCGCCTGGCACCCGGCTGATGCTGGCCGGGAAGTTCCAGGGCCGCAACCGCTTCCGGGTGAACGCCCACGCGCGCACCGAGGACGGTGTCGGCGCCGCGGACGCGGCCGGGGTCGCGCAGTACCCGGCGACGAAGGGCATCTCGACGACGCAGATCCTCGCCATGGCCCAGCTCCACCGGGGCGCGGTCGCCGACGCGGTCGACCCGCTCCCGGCCCGGATGCGCGCGGAGGAGGCGCTTCCCGACGCGGTCGCCGCCTACACCGCCGCGCACTTCGGGGACCGCGAGGCGGGCCGCCACCGGCTCGCCTTCGACGAGCTCCTCCTGGACCAGGTCGTCCAGCTCCGGCTGCGGGAGGAGCGCCGTGGGAGCGACGCCGCCCCCGCGCTCACCGGCCCGCACGAGCTCACGGCGCACTGGCGCGCCGAGCTGCTCCCGTTCACCCCGACGGGCGACCAGCTGCACGCCATGGAGGAGCTCGACGAGGACCTCGCGCTCGAGCGGCCCATGCAGCGGCTGCTGATGGGGGAGGTCGGCTCGGGAAAGACCGTCGTGGCGCTCCACGCGATGCTCCGGGCGGTCGAGCACGGCCACCAGGCCGCGCTCATGGCGCCGACGGAGGTCCTGGCCGAGCAGCACTTCCAGACGCTCACGAAGCTCCTGCCGGGCTTCGCCGACGCCGGCCTCCTGGGCGCCTCGGCCCCCGCGCGCGGCGCGCTCCTCACGGGCTCGGTGACCGGCGTGCGCCGCCGTGAGCTCCTCGAGCGTCTGAGGTCGGGGGAGCTCGACCTCCTCGTGGGCACCCACGCGCTCATCGAGGACCCCGTGGTCTTCGCATCGCTCGGGGTCGTCGTCGTCGACGAGCAGCACCGCTTCGGCGTCCGCCAGCGCGCCGCCCTCGATGCCAAGGCGCCCGCCGGGCGCGTCCCGCACGTCCTGCACATGACCGCGACGCCGATCCCGCGCACCCTGCGCCTTGCGGGCTTCGGCGCGCTCGACGTCACGACCCTCCGCGAGCTTCCGGGCGGCCGCAAGCCCATCGTCACGCACGTCGCCGAGACGGAGCGGGAGCGCGAGCGGGCCTACGAGCGCATCCGCGAGGAGCTCCGCGCGGGGCGCCAGGCGTTCGTCGTCTGCCCGCTCGTGAGCGACTCGGAGGCCGTGCAGGCGCGCGCGGCCACCGCCGAGTTCGAGCGCCTCCGCACGGGGGAGCTGCGCGACTTCCGGGTCGAGCTCCTCCACGGCCAGATGAGGCCGGCCGACAAGGCGGCGGTGATGGAGCGCTTCGCGGCGCGGGAAGCCGACGTCCTCGTGGCGACCACGGTCATCGAGGTCGGCATCGACGTCCCCAACGCCACCGTGATGCTCGTGGAGGACGCCGACCGCTACGGCCTCTCCCAGCTCCACCAGCTCCGGGGCCGCATCGGCCGTGGCGGCCACGCGTCGGTCTGCCTGCTCTTCGGCCCGAAGGCGTCGCGGCGGCTCCGGGCGCTCGCGGAGCACACGGACGGCTTCGCGCTCGCCGAGCTCGACCTCGAGCTGCGCGGGGAGGGGGAGCTCACGGGAACGCGGCAGTCCGGGCTCGCCCGCTTCCGCTTCGCCCGGCTCCCCGACGACGCCGAGCTCCTCGCGCGCGCGCACGCGCGGGCGGGCACGCTGCTCGCGGAGGACCCGGAGCTCGCGCTGCCGGAGCACGGGCTGCTGCGCGACGCGCTCCTGCGCCTCGAGGCCGCGGCGGTCGTGGCCTGAGCTCCCGGGCCGCGGGG
>JAOPZO010000415.1 GCA_025964065.1 Solirubrobacterales bacterium
GCGGTCCGGGTCGGGGCCCGGCCGTCCGCGCCCCGGGCCGGCCCCGGGAACGAGGGCGCCGACGTCGTCGAGCTGCCGCGAGAGCGCGGGCTCCGCCGCCCGCGTCTGGTCGTCGACCCGCTCCTCCTGGAAGTCGCGCTGGGTCGCGTAGGTGACCCCGCCGAGCACGAGCAGCCCGCCCGCGGCGAGCAGGACGAGCGTCAGGACCAGGCGGAGCCGGAGCGTCATGCCCGCGGCGCGCGCAGCGCGTAGCCCACGCCGCGCGCGGTGTGGATGAGGCCCGGGCCGTGCACGTCGAGCTTCTTGCGCAGGTAGGAGATGTACGTCTCGAGCACTCGGGCGTCGCCGCCGAAGTCGTATTCCCAGACGTGATCGAGGATCTGTGCGCGCGTCAGCACCCGGCGCGGGTTCAGCAGGAGGTAGCGGAGCAGCCGGTACTCCGTCGCGGTGAGGTCCACGGGCCGGCCGGCGCGCAGCACCTCGCGGGTGTCCTCGTCGAGCTCGAGGTCCTCGAAGACGAGGCGGCTCGAGGCGTCCTGCCCGTTGCCCGTGCGGCGCAGGATGGTGCGGATGCGCGCGACGAGCTCCTCGAGGCTGAACGGCTTCGTGACGTAGTCGTCCCCGCCCGTGGTGAGGCCGCGCAGCTTGTCCTCCTGCGCGTCGCGGGCGGTCAGGAAGATGATCGGCAGCCTGCTGCGCTGCGCGCCGAGCCGCTCGGCGACCTCGAAGCCCGTGGTGTCGGGGAGCATCACGTCGAGGACCATGAGCTGGGGGCGGAACGCCTCGACCTGCGCCATCGCCTCGGCGCCCGTCGCCGCCGAGGCGACCTCGAAGCCCTGGTAGCGGAGCGCCATGGAGACGACGTCGACGATGTTCGGCTCGTCGTCGACGACGAGGATGCGCGGGCCGGGCGGGGTGCTCATGGGGCCCAGTCTGCCCGGGGTTCCTGTGCGTTGCCTGGGCGGAGTTCCTGGGAGTGCGTCCAGCGGGGGTCAAGCAGTGGGGCGCCGCCGCCGACCCATTGCAGGATGCCGCTCCGCCTCGCCCTCCCGACCATCCTCCTCGCCCTGCTGCTCTCCCTGCCGGGCACGGCCGCGGCGCACCACCGCCAGCACCGGGAGGCCCCGGAGCTCGTCGACCCGTACGAGCAGGAGTGGGAGGACGAGGTGCCCGCGGAGGACGACCCGGCCGCGGAGGCCCCGCCCGCGCTCCCCGAGCCCGTCGACGAGCTCGCCGAGCCGGAGCCGTTCGTGGAGCCCGTGCCCGCCCCGGAGCTCGAGGCCGTCGCGCCGCTCGTCACCACCGCGACCGTCCCGGGCCGCACCGCGCTCATGCGCCGCGACGGGAAGGCCGCGATCCCGCGCGGCGCCCCCAAGCGCGTCCGCGCGGTCATCGCGGCGGCGAACCAGATCGTCGGCAAGCCGTACAAGTGGGGCGGCGGCCACGCGAGGCTCCTCGACAAGGGCTACGACTGCTCGGGCGCCGTGAGCTTCGCGCTCATCCGCGCCGGCCTGCTCCCCGCGCCGCGCGTCAGCGGGGCGCTCGCCCGCTGGGCCGCGCCGGGCGCCGGGCGCTGGCTCACCGTGCACGCGAACAGAGGCCACGTGTACCTCGAGGTCGCCGGGCTGCGCCTCGACACGAGCCGGGTCGGCGACCGCGGCGGGCGCTCCGGCGTGCGCTGGCGGCCCGTCATCGGCCGCCGCCCCGCGTTCACCTCCCGCCACGTGGCGGGGCTCTAGGAGTTCGTCGACGGGCTTCCTAGGAGCCCGTTCGCTCGATCGCCAGCAGGGCGGTGTCGTCGGCCTGGTGGCCGGTCTGGAAGGCGTCGAGCGCCTCCTCGACGCGCCGGATCGCGTCCTCCGCGCCCTCCGCGGGCCGCAGCGCGTCGCAGAGCCGGGTCTCGCCGAAGTGCTCCTCGCCGCGGCGCGCGTCGAGCACCCCGTCCGTGAACAGCACGAGCACGTCCCCGCGCAGCAGCGGCACCTCGTGCGCCTCGAAGCGCGACTCCCGGAACGCGCCGACCATCGGCCCGAACGCCCCCACGGGCTCCGCCACCCCGCCGCGCACCCGGATCGGCAGCGGGTGCCCGCCGCAGACCACGCGCGCGGCACCCTCCCCCGGGCCGGGCAGCGCCACCGCGCACACCGTGCACAGCGAGAGCGACCGCCGGGTCGCGAGCACGCTGTTGAGGTGCAGGACGGCGGAGGCCGCGTCCCCCGTCAGCATCGCGGCCGTCCGCAGCGTGTGCCGGGCCTGCGCGGTCAGCGCGGCCGCCTCCGCGCCCTGGCCCACGACGTCGCCGATGACCGCCATCCGGCCCGTCGGCGTGTCGAAGCTGTCGTAGAAGTCGCCGCCGACCCACACGCCGCGGCCCGCCGGCCGGTACGTCGCGGCGAACCGCCAGCCCGGCGCCGCCGGGACGCTCTCGGGCAGCAGGCTGTCCTGCAGCACGGCCGCGATGTGCGCGCGCTCCGTGAAGAGCTCGGCGTTGTGGAGCGCGACGCCCGCGCGCCGCCCGAGCTCCTCCGCCACCGCGAGGTCGGCCTGGGTGAAGCGCCGGCCCGACTCGGCGTGCACCAGGAAGAGCACCCCGAGCACCGGGCCCGTCGCCGGGCGGATCGGCACCTCCACGAGCGAGCGGACGCCGACCGTGCGCAGCATCGCGAGCTGCTCCGGGTCCGCGCTGCCCTGCTGGAGCAGCACGTCGGGCACGTTCGGGATGAGCGCGGGGACCCCGGTGCGCAGGACCTCCGCCGCGCCCCGCGGCCACCCCACGGGCGCCGAGAGCCCCTCCGCGTACGCCAACGCCAACGCCGCCTTCGCCGGGTCCCGGTGCACGGACGCCGCCGGGTGGACCTCCCCGTCGTCCCCGGGCAGCAGCACCGCGCACCAGTCCGCGAAGTCCGGGACGAGGAGCTGTGCGAAGCGGGCGAGGACCTCGTCGACGTCCAGCGAGGCGGAGAGCTCCTCCCCCGCGCGCGCCAGAAGCCCCTGCACGAGCTCCGCGCGCTTCACCGCGGTGATGTCCTCCGACACGCTGACCGCCATGAGCACCCGGCCCGCCTCGTCGAGCACGGGCCGCGCCTTCACCACGAGCCACACCTCGCGGCCCGTCACGCGGTGGACCCCGTGGGTCACGAGCGGCTCGGGGTGGAGGTCCTCCCCCGTGAGGATCCGGCGGCTCGGGTACTGGTCCGGCGTCAGCGGCGTCCCGTCCTCGTTGAAGGAGTCCCAGGCCCCCGAGATCTGCTCCGGGGTGGCGCGCACCACCGCGTCCGGGGTCCCGAGCCCGAACGAGTCCGCGGCCGCCTGGTTCGCGTAGACGATGCCCTTGCCCGGGCGCTGGATGAGCACCGCGCCGGCCATCGTGTCGAGCGCGACGCCCAGGCGCTGCTCGGCTTCCGCGAGCTCCGTGCTCAGCCCCGCGTTGTCGAGCGCGAGCGCGACGCGGTCGCCGAGCGCCTGCGCGAAGCCCGTGTCCCGGGGGACGAAGCGCCGCCCCGAGTGGTCCGTCACCGCGAGCGCGAGCCCGCCCACGCGGCGCCCGCGGGAGCGCAGCGGGACGAGGGCGAGCGAGCGCGCCCCGAGCCCCTGCAGCATGGCGAGATCCTCCTCGTCCCGCGCGAGCCGCCGGAGCAGGCGCTCCTCCGCGGGCCCGACGAAGGCCTCCTCGATGCTCGCCGGCCCCTGCCCGCCCTCCGTGGCGAGCCGCGCCCCCCGGGCGACGAGCGCGGCCTCGACCGCCGCGCCCTCCGGGCCGTCCGCGCGCACCACGAGGCGCTCCTCGCGCCCGTCGAGCAGGACGTCGAGGACGCAGACGTCGGCGACCTCGGGCACGAGGATCCCGGCGATCCGCCGCGCGGTCTCGTGCAGGCCGGGCTCCCCGTCGGAGGCGTCGGCGATCGCCCCGAGCAGCCCGAGCCGCCTCCGGGCCGCACGGCCGCGGGCACGCCCGGCGGCGGCGAGGACGGAGATCGCCGCGCCCGCGAACACCACCGCGATCGGCACGGCGTGGAGGCCGAGCACCACCTCGTCGGTCCAGAGCGGGCTGAGCGCGGCGGCGAGGCACGCGAGGAGGGAGACGGCCAGGGTCTGCCGGACCGTGCAGACCAGGCTCGCGAGGAACGGGCCGAGCGCCACGGTCGCGATGACGGGGGCCTCGTGGGCGGTGCTGGCGTCGAGCGCCGTCAGCCCGAGGACGAGCGCGAGCCCGGCGAGGGTCCCCGCGAGCGCCCGGCGGCGCTCGAACGCGCGGCCCCGGGACTTCCCCGGGGCCGGGGCGGCAGCCTCCGTGGGGCTCTGCGGCAGGCGCATCGCGCGCAAGCCTAACCACGGTCCCCGGCGGTGTCGCGGGGCCCCCGGAGCACCGGAACCCCGGTGATCGCGGGCGGGGCGCGCGGACCCTCAGCGGGCGGCGCGACGCCCGCGCCGGGCCCGCTTCGCGTCGTACATCGACCGGTCCGCGCGGTCCAGCACGGAGGCGGGGTCGGTCGTCGCGGCGTCGATCGTGGCGAAGCCGATGCTCGCGCTGGCACCGACCTCGCTGCCGTCGGCCTCGATGCGCATCGCCCCGAGCGCGGCGGCGACCTTCAGCACGACGTCCGTGCCCTCCATGGGCGAGGTGTGCGGGAGGATCGCCGCGAACTCGTCCCCCCCGATCCGCCCGAGCACGTCGCTCGAGCGGAAGCAGCCACGCAGGGTTCGGGCGACCTCGGCCAGCACCGCGTCCCCGGCGGCCTGCCCGTGGGTGTCGTTCACCACCTTGAAGCCGTCGAGGTCGAGCAGGA
This sequence comes from Solirubrobacterales bacterium, assembly GCA_025964065.1. Lineage (GTDB taxonomy): Bacteria > Actinomycetota > Thermoleophilia > Solirubrobacterales > Solirubrobacteraceae > Paraconexibacter. The sequence goes on from JAOPZO010000415.1 coordinate 4,788, forward strand.
GCAGCATCGCGTGCTCCCCGTAGCGGCGCGAGCGCTCCACCTGGCGGGCGAGGTCCTCCTCGAAGCGGCGGCGGCTCGCGAGCCCGGTGAGCGGGTCGCGGTCGACGAGCTCGCGGAGCTCCCGCTCCAGACGGCGCCGAGCGGTGACGTCGGTGAGCGAGGTGACGACCGCGTGCGGCGCGGCGCGGCGCTGGCGCAGCGGCCGGGCGCTGACCACGGCCCAGGTGACGTCCCCGCGGTGGCGGTCGAAGCCGATGGTCCACGGCCCGCACGGCGCGCCCGTCGCAAGCGCGACCCTCCAGGGGTGGGCGTCCGGGTCGAGCGGCCGGCAGTCCTCGTCGAGCAGCGTGAGCCCGCCACCCTCGCCGAGGGCGTTCTCGAGCTCCCCGGAGCGCAGGCCGAGCACGAGCTCCGCGCGCGGGTTGCAGACCTGCGGGCGGCCCGTGCCGTCGTGGACGAGGATGCCGTCGTCGAGCGCGTCGATGAGCGTCCGGAACTGCGGGCCGAACACGGCGCGGTCCGCGCCACCGGGCCCGACGACCGTCGGGGTGCGCTCGAGCTCGGCCGCGAGGCGGTCGAGCGTGCGGTCCGAGAGCCCCGCCGGGGTCGTGTCGAGCGTCGGGTCGCGGCTCGCGAGGACGTCGATGACGGCCTGCACGACCACCGGGTCGAACTGGGTCCCGGCGCACTTGCGGAGCTCCGTGATCGCCTCCTCCGTCGAGCGCGCGCGGCGGTAGGAGCGGTCCGTGGTGATCGCGCTGAAGGCGTCGCAGCAGCTGATGATGCGCGCGGGAAGCGGGATGCGCTCGCCCGCGAGGCCGTCGGGGTAGCCCGAGCCGTCCCACGACTCGTGCGACGCGCGGACGATGCGGCCCACCTCGTCGAGGACGCCGCCGATGCGCTGGAGCATCCGCTGGCCCTCGACCGTGTGGGTCTTCATGAGCTCCCACTCGTCCGCGTCGAGCGCGCCCGGCTTGTTGATGACCTCCTTGGGCAGCGCGATCTTCCCCACGTCGTGCAGGAGGCCGCCGAACTCGATGTCGCGGCGCAGGCTGTCGTCGAGCCCGAGGTGGTCCGCGACGTCGAGGGCGAGCGCGCCGACGCCGCGGCTGTGGCGGCCCGTGTACTCGTCGTCGCTCTCCACGACCTCGCCGAGCAGGAGCGCGGTGCCGCGGTAGGCGCGCGCGAGCTCGAGCTGGTTGTCGATGAGCGTCGTGCGCTCCTGGCCGAAGATCGCGAACAGGGCGATGAGCGGGAGGACGAGCAGCCACGTGAACGGGGCGTCCTCCGCGGCGAGGGCGGCGAGGAGGCCGAGCGGCGCGAGGACGAGGTCGAGGCGCTGGGCGAAGCGCAGCTCGCGGAGGAGCTCGAGGGGGTGGGCGCCGAAGGCGAGGCCGGCGCGCAGGGCGGCGGTGAGCGCGTCGAGGAGGAGCTGCGCGGCGAGCGCCGCGACGTAGACCGGCCAGTGCTCGAGCGCGATGCGCTCCGTGTCCGTGAGCACCAGGACGAGGACGGGCGCGACGGTGTACCAGGCGTTCGCGAACTCGCCCACGACGCGCTCGGGGCCGAGGGCGGGGCGCGAGGTCTCGAGCGAGCGGGCCAGCACGTAGCCGAGGCCGACGATGACGGGCACCGCCCAGCCCGGCAGCGCGAACAGCATGGGGACGACGACGAGCTGGGTCGGGACGGCGTAGCCCGCTCCGGTCTGGAACTCGATCCGGGCCGCGACCGTGAAGGCGGCGAGGAACGCGAGGCCCTCGAGGAGCCCGAGCTGCCGGGGGTCGTCGAGCAGGAGCGCGAGCGCCGCGGCCGCGAGCAGCAGCGCGACGCCGAAGGGGGCGCCGGCCAGCCGCTCGCGGCCCGCGAGCCCCTCCTGGTGGCGCTCACGGGTCTTGCGGGCGGCCTCCTCGACGTCCGGGGACCAGGCGTCGGCCGTGACGGCCACACGTGACCGGCCAGGCCGCGGGAAACGGGCCTGGCCGAAGACGTCGTTCATCGGACGAGTGCGTCGTCGCCGGGACTACGGCCCCCGCCACGGATCGATGTACAGGTCGTCGATCTCCCAGCCGGACGCGCCCGTGGGCGTGAATCGGAAGGCGACGGGGATCTTGCCGCCCTTGTGCACGGCGCCCAGCGTGTTCGCGACCATGACCATCGGCAGCGTGGGCTGCCAGCTGCTGCCGGGGGTCACGACGCCGATCGGCAGCGCGACGGTCAGCCCGGTGAGCTCCTCCTCGAACAGGACCTCGACGCCGAGCGTCGAGAGGTTCGAGACGAGGCTCGAGCCCGTGGAGCGGGCGAAGAAGCGGATCGTCGGCCACTCGAGGCCGACGCAGGTCGGGGCGCTGACGGCGCTCGAGCCGCGCGGGAGGCTCAGCTTGCGGGTGTGGTCCTCGCCGCCGACGAAGAAGGCGCTGTTGCCGTTCACGACGGCGGCGCCGCCGGAGAGGGTCCAGCCCGCGGCGTCGGCCTCGACGCCACCGTCGGGCGCCGGAGCGTAGTTCGCGAGGTCGGCCCAGGGCAGGAACGTCCGGTCGAGCGTCGGCTGCGCGGAGCAGTCGGCGTTGTCCGTGATGGCCCCGGCGTGAGCCGAGGATGCGGTGAGTGCGAGTGCACTCAGGGCGGTGAGAGCCGTGGCGGCGAGGCGACGGCGGAACGCGAACATCGGTCCCCCTTCTTTCTGCGGTGTCGGGTGCCGACTCCATCGGCCAGACGTCGGGGCTGACCGATCGGACATCCGTCGATTCGTGCAGGAAACGCTCCTGGACGATCGGCGCCACCCAAAGGGGTCAGGCCCCTTTCGGTGGCGCCACGTCCCACGCCCGGTGTCGCGTTCGGGAATCCCCGGCGTGGAACGGTGCGCCGGGCGCCACGTTCCACGCCCGGTGTCTCGCCGGCGGCTCCCGGCTTGGTGCCTCGGGTCCCCGCCCTCGCGTCACACTGGGGGCGTGAGCGCCCCCGGCCGCGACATCGAGGACCACGCCGACTGCGAGGAGCTGGTGCGCGCGTTCTACGGGCGGGCACTTGTCGATCCCGTCATCGGCTTCCTCTTCACCGACGTCGCGCACCTCGACCTGGAGGCGCACGTTCCGCGCATCACCGCGTTCTGGGCGACGATCCTCCTCGGGGAGCAGTCCTACGGCGGCGGCGCCTTTGCCCCGCACGCACGCCTGCACGCGCGGGTTCCCCTGCGTGAGGGGCACTTCGAGCGCTGGCTCGTCCTCTGGCGCACGACGGTCGACGAGCTCTTCGCGGGCGAGCGGGCCGAGCACGCCAAGCGCCACGCCGATCGCGTCGCCCACGCGTTCCTCGGGCGCCTGCAGGGCCAGGCCCCCGCGATCGACGCCGCGCGCGGGCTCCCCGTGACCCTCCACGGCCCGGGCCGCAGCAGCACCTCCTGAGTCCTGCGCAGTCCTGCGCAGTTCCGCAACGCCACCGCCCGAAAGGGGTCAGGCCCCTTTCAGGCGGGCGCCTCAGGCCGGCGTCGCCTCGCGAGCGGCCTTCCGCAGCGCCGGCTTGTCGTGCTTGCCGACGGCGGTCAGCGGGATCGCGTCCACGACCTCGACGAGCTTCGGGGCGATGACGCTCCCCTTCCGCTCCTTCACCCAGGCGATGAGCTCGGCCTCGGACGCCTCGCCCTCCAGCACGACGTAGGCCTTGACCGCCTCGCCCCACTTCGCGTCGGGCACCCCGATGACGCACACGTCGCGCACCGCGGGGTGGCCGAAGAGCGACTGCTCGACCTCCTTCGGGTAGACGTTGAAGCCGCCCGTGATGACCATGTCCTTCTTGCGGTCGACGATGTAGAGGAACCCGCGCTCGTCGGCGCGCGCGACGTCGCCCGTGTGGAGCCAGCCGTCGATGATCGCCTCCGCGGTCTGCTCGGGCTTGCCCCAGTACTCGAGCATCACGTGGGGGCCGCGCACGACGATCTCGCCCGGCTCGCCCGGGGCCACGTCGCGCCCCTCGTCGTCGACGATCCGCACGTCGGCGATCGTCACGGGGCGCCCGCACGAGGAGAGGACCTCGAGGTCGCCGCGCTCCACCGCCTCGGCGTGCTCCGCGTGGGTGAGCACCGTGAGCTGGTTCGGCGCCTCCGTCTGCCCGTAGAGCTGGCAGAAGACGGGCCCGAAGTGCTCGAGCCCCTGCACGAGGCGCTCGCGGCCCATGGGTGCCGCGCCGTAGATGATCGTCCGGATCGAGCTCGTGTCCGCCGCGGCCAGCCCGGGGTGGTCGAGCAGGACGTAGATCATCGTCGGGACCATCATCGTCGAGGTCACGCCGTGCTCCTCCACGGCGGCCAGGAACTGGTCGGGGTCGAAGCCGCCGAGCACGAGGTTCGTGCCGCCCCGGAGCCAGACCGGGAGCGCGAACGCCCCGCCCGCGTGGGTGAGCGGCGCGACGTGCGCGAAGACCTCGCGCTCCCCGAGCCCCATCTCGAGCGTCTCGGAGAGGAACGCCGCGAGGATCGTCCGGTGGGCGTGCGCGACGCCCTTGGGCCGCCCGGTCGTGCCCCCCGTGTAGTAGATGGCCGCGAGGTCGTCCGCGGCCACGGGCGGGGCGTCGCCCGGGTCGCCCGACTCCGCCGCGCAGAGCGCGAGCAGGTCCCCGCCGCCCGCCGCGAGGCCGTCGGGATCGACGGACAGCAGGTGCTCGAGGGCATCGCCGCGGATCGCGGCGGCGCGCGAGGCGAAGCCCGCGTCGTGGCAGAGCGCCTTCGCCCCGGAGTCCTCGAGCACGTACTCGTGCTCCTCCGCGGCCATCCGGGCGTTGAGCGAGACGGCCACGAGGCCGGCCCAGGTGATCCCGAAGTAGACCTGCAGGACCTCCGGCCGGTCGCTCATCAGGATGCCGACGCGGTCCCCGCGCCGGAGCCCGAGCGCGAGGAGCGCGCGCCCCACGCGCCGCACCCCGCCGAAGAACTCCTCGTAGGTGAGCCGCCGCTCCCCGTGGACGACCGCGATGTCGGGGCCGTAGTAGAGCGCGCAGCGCTCGATGGTCTCGCCGAGCGTCCGCTCAAGCATGCGTCCTCCTGGTCTGGGTGCCCACGGGCCGATCCTCGCCGTCCGGCCCCGCGGAGCGGGATGGGGAACGCCGCCAAGGGCGGCCGCGGGCGCTGTGGGAAGCGTCCAACCGCCACCCGTGTTGCCCCTCGGTGAGGCTTGCCGGTAGCGTCGGCGGCGATGGCGGGCACGCTCCAGCGCGGACGCACGATCTCGTCGGCGGCCCGGGCGCTGGCGGCCACCGTCGACGTCGACGCGGCCGCGGCGCGAGTCACCGACGTGATCATGCAGACGGTCTGGAGCGCCCAGGACGACCCCGAGTTCCGCGAGGCCATGGGCCGGAGCGTCCGCGGGAACGTCGCCGCGATCTACGACATCATGCTCGCGCGCGTGGAGCTCGAGGCGGCCCGCCCGCAGCAGGCCCTCGAGTTCGCCGACCTGAGCGCGGAGCTCGGCGTCCCCTCGGCCGAGCTCGAGCGGGCCTATCGCGTCGGCCAGGCCGCCGTGTGGGAGCAGTGGCTCGAGCTCGCGACGGCATACGCGGCCCAGCACGACCTGCCGCTCGTGGAGCTCATCGACGGCCCGTCGCAGACCATCCTGGGCTACGTCGACCACATCATGACCTCGGTCACCGAGCGCTACGACTCGCGCGTGAGCGAGCAGCAGCGCACCCGCCGCCAGCTTCGGCGCCTGCTCGTCCGCCAGCTCATCGACGGCACGATCGACGAGGCGACGCCCGAGCTCGACCACCAGCTCGCCTACCCCCTCGCCGACACCCACGTGGCGCTCCTCGTCCACCCGCGCGAGGGCGGGCTCCAGGACGCCGACATCGCGGCGCTGCGCGACGCCGCCGACGCCCGCGCCACCCTCGCGGTGCAGC
>JAOPZO010000433.1 GCA_025964065.1 Solirubrobacterales bacterium
GCCGTCGCGGCCGACGGAGAGCGCCTCGCCCTCGACGGAGCGGCCGACGCCGTCGCGGAGGGCGAGCACGAACGGGTTCCGCCGCGAGACGATCGCGGGCGCGCGGGTGAAGACCTTGAGGATCTCGACGTCGCCGAGCGCGCGGACCTGGGCGAGGATGTCCCCCGGGTCCTGGCCCGGCAGGAAGCGGATGTCGACGTCCATCCAGCAGCGGTCCGGGACCTTGTTGAACGCGTCGCCGCCCTCGATGCGCGAGAGGTTGATCGACGGGCGGTCGAACAGGTCCGAGCTCTCGCGGGAGAACGGGAGCGTCTCGATCCGGCGGTACGTGTCGTGGGCCTTGAGGATGGCGTTGTCCCCCAGCCACGGCGTCGAGCCGTGGGCCGCGGTGCCGGAGACTTCGACGCGGAGCGCCAGGACCCCTTTGGCCTGCACGCCGATGTGGAGGTCGGTGGGCTCCCCCGTGATCGCGAAGTCGGCCTGCAGGCCGCCGGCGACGATGCGGTCCGTCGAGCGGTCCTCGACGTCCTCGCTCTCCTCGTCGGGAACGCAGACGAGCTTCACGCGGACCCTGCCCTGATCCGCGACGTCCTTCACCGCGCAGAGCATGCAGGCGAGCGCGCCCTTCATGTCGTAGGCGCCGCGACCGATGAGGCGGTCGCCCTCGCGGCGCGGCACGAACTGCGCGTCGAAGGCGGGGACGACGTCGATGTGGCCGTGGAAGACGACGCACGGGCCCTCCGCGGGCCCGACCTCGGCGATGAGGACGGGGAGGCCGTTGTGCTCCGTGGTGGTCACGGCGATCTCGCGGCTCTCGAGCCAGCCGCCGACGAAGCTCGACGCGGCCCGGATCTGCTCGGGGCGAGAGGTGTCGTAGCTCATCAGCCGCTCCGCGAGGGCGCTCTCGTCCATTGGCGCGACAGGGTAGAGGAGGCGGGCGGACGGACGTGCAGGCGCCGGGAGCGCGTGGACGGGGCGCCATGAGCGGCCGCCTGGCACGAGGAGCGCCGGCTCCCGCGCGCGCTCCCGGGGGCGCCATGAGCGGCGGTCCTCGTTCCCGGACCTCGTGCGGGCCGGCGCCCGGGCGTGCAGCCGACGCGGCCCGGGAACGACGGAGGGGCCGGTCGCCCGGCCCCTCCGATCCTGCGACCTCGTCCCGCGTCGGCGTTCAGTGCGCGGCGGCGTCGCCCTCGCCGGCGACCCCGAGGAACGCCTCGGCGCGACGCTTGTCGCGGCGCGCGCGGCGCTCGGCCTCGGAGCCGCTCTCGGCCTCGGCGATGGCGTCGTCCGCGCGGCGGACCTTCTCGCGCAGGTCGGCCACGTCGAGGTCCCCCTTCTGGTGGGCCTCCTCGACGAGCAGAAGCACGCCGTCGGCGCTGACCTGCACGTAGCCCTCACCCTGGGCGAGCGTCACGATGTCCGAGTCCGACTTGTACAGCCGGAGCTCGGTGGGCGTGAGCATCCCGAGCAGCGGCGTGTGGTTCGCCCGGATGCCGATGGAGCCGACCTCCGTGCGGGTGGACACCATCTCGACCTCGTCGTTGAAGAGCTCACCCTCGGGGGTGAGCACCTCCACCCGGAACTTGGTCGCCACGCCCTAGCCCTTCTTCGCAGCCGCGACGACGTCGTCGATCGAGCCCTTGAGGAAGAACGCCGACTCCGGCACGTCGTCGTGCTCGCCGTCGATGACCTCGCGGAACGAGCGGACGGTCTCGGCGATCGGGACGTACTGGCCCGGGGTGCCGGTGAACTGCTCGGCGACGTTGAACGGCTGCGAGAGGAAGCGCTCGACCTTGCGTGCGCGCTGCACGGTGATCTTGTCCTCGTCGGAGAGCTCGTCGATGCCGAGGATGGCGATGATGTCCTGGAGCTCCTTGGCGCGCTGCAGGATCTCCTTGACGCGGTTGGCGACCGTGAAGTGCTCCTCGCCGAGGATGTCCGGCTTGAGGATCGTCGAGGTCGAGTCGAGCGGGTCGACCGCGGGGTAGATCCCCTTCTCGGAGATGGCCCGCGAGAGCACCGTCGTCGCGTTGAGGTGGGCGAACACCGAGGCCGGGGCCGGGTCGGTGAGGTCGTCCGCCGGGACGTAGATGGCCTGCACCGAGGTGACCGAGCCGTTGCGCGTCGAGGTGATGCGCTCCTGCAGCTGGCCCATCTCCGTCTCGAGCGTCGGCTGGTAGCCGACCTGCGAGGGCATGCGGCCCATGAGCGCCGAGACCTCGGAGCCGGCCTGCACGAAGCGGAAGATGTTGTCGATGAAGAGCAGCACGTCCTGGCCGCCCTCGTCACGGAAGTACTCCGCCATCGTGAGGCCGGACAGCGCGACGCGCATGCGGGCCCCGGGCGGCTCGTTCATCTGGCCGAAGACGAGCATCGTCTTGTCGATGACGCCGGACTCCTTCATCTCGACCCAGAGGTCGTTGCCCTCGCGGGAGCGCTCGCCGACGCCGCAGAAGGCCGAGAGGCCGCCGTGCTCGGACGCCAGGTTGTGGATGAGCTCCTGGATGAGGACGGTCTTGCCGACGCCGGCGCCGCCGAACAGGCCGACCTTGCCGCCCTTGGCGTAGGGCGCGAGGAGGTCGACGACCTTGATGCCGGTCTCGAACATCTCCGTGGTCGGGGTCAGGTTCTCGACGTCCGGGGCGGGACGGTGGATGGCCCACCGCTCCTTGACCTCGATCGGCTCGCCCTCGTCGATGACCTCACCGAGGACGTTGAAGATGCGGCCGAGGGTCATGTCGCCGACCGGGACCGTGATGGGGCCGCCGGTGTCGACGCACTCCATGCCGCGGGCGAGGCCGTCGGTGGAGTCCATGGCGACGCCGCGGACGCGGTCGTCACCCAGGTGCTGCTGGACCTCGACGGTCAGCGGGCCCTGGCCCTCGCGGTCGATGGTGATGGCCCAGTTGATCTCGGGCAGCGAGTCCGGGAAGACGGCCTCGATGACGACGCCGGTGATCTCCTCGATGCGGCCGACGTTGCGGGGCGTCTCGGAGGTCTCGGCGGGGTGCGTGTCGGTGACAGCCATAAGGGGGTTCCTCTGGGGTTGAAGCGAAAGGGGGCGGGTTAGACCAGCGACTCGGCGCCGGCCACGACTTCGACGATCTCGGAGGTGATCTCGGCCTGGCGGGCGCGGTTCATCTCCAGCGTGAGGTCCTCGATGACCTCACCGGCGTTCTCCGACGCGTTCCGCATCGCGGTCATGCGGGCGCCGTGCTCGGACGCGGTGGACTCGAGCAGCGCACGGTAGATCGAGATCTCGACGTAGTCGGGCACCAGGCGCTGCAGGATGTCGGCCGGGTCGGGCTCGTACTCCACGAGCGCGTGGTGGCCGTGGTCGGGCTGGTCCTGGGAGTTGCCGTCCTCGTCGCCCTCGCCGCCCTCGAGCAGGGTGGCCTGTTGCAGCGGGAGCAGGGTCTCGTTGCGGACGACCTGCGAGAGCGCCGACACGTAGCCGTTGTAGAAGATCTCGACCTTGTCGACGTCGCGGTCGACGTACGCGGTCATGAGGTCCTCCGCGATCTCCCGGGCGTTCGCGTACGCGGGACGGTCCGAGAAGCCGGTGTAGTCGCCCTGCGGCTCGCGGCCGCGGAAGCGCAGCGACGAGACGCCGCGCCGCCCCGAGGCGAAGAAGACGACCTTGCGGCCCGCCGCCTCGTGCTCGGCCGCGGCACGGATGCCCGCGCGGAGGATCTGCGAGTTGAACGCGCCGGCCAGGCCGCGGTCACCCGTGACGAGCAGGATGCCGACGGCCTTGACCTCGTCGCGCTCGGCGAGGATGGGCTGGGAGCCGACCTCGCCGCCCGCCGCCGCGGCGGCCTGCCGCGTCATGCGGCGGATCGCCCCGGCGTAGGGCCGCAGGCTGGAGATGCGCTGCTCGGCACGGCGCAGGCGCGCCGCGGCGACCATCTCCATGGCCCGCGTGATCTTCTGGATGTTCTTGACCGAGGCGATCCGGTTCTGGACGTCCTTCTGGCTCACGAGGCGACCGAACCGCCCGCGACCGGCTGGGCGGCCGTGTCGGCCTCGTCGCCGGAGGAGCCGTTCTCCTCGGCCTTGCGGTCGCTCACGCGATCGGAGCCGCCGTCGTCGGTCGGGAGGCCCTCCTCGTCGAGGTCGTACCCGAAGTCGTCGGCGAAGTCCTTGACCTGGCTCTTGAGCGCGTCCTGCGTGCCCTCGGACCAGTCGCCGCCGCGGATCGTCTCGAGCAGGTCGCCCGACTCCGACTTCAGGCGGGAGGTGAGCTGCTCGTTGAACTCGACGACGCGGTCGACGCTCACCCGGTCGAGGTAGCCGTTCGTGGCCGCGTACACCTGGGCGACCTGCAGCTCGACGGGGAGCGGGGACCGCTCGCCCTGGTTGAGCATCTTCACGAGGCGCTCGCCGCGGGCCAGCGTCCGCTGCGTGTCCGCGTCGAGATCGGAGCCGAACTGCGCGAAGGCCTCGAGGTCGCGGTACTGGGACAGCTCGAGCTTCAGGCGACCCGCGACCTTCTTCATCGGCCCGATCTGCGCCGAGCTGCCGACGCGGGAGACCGAGATGCCGACGTTGATCGCCGGGCGGACGCCCGAGAAGAACAGCTTGGGCTCGAGGAAGATCTGCCCGTCGGTGATCGAGATGACGTTCGTCGGGATGTAGGCGGAGACGTCGCCGGCCTGCGTCTCGATGATCGGCAGCGCGGTCATGGAGCCGCCGCCGAGCGCGTCGCTGAGCTTCACGGCACGCTCGAGCAGGCGGCTGTGGAGGTAGAAGACGTCGCCCGGGTACGCCTCGCGGCCCGGCGGGCGGCGGAGCAGCAGGGACATCTGGCGGTAGGCGTAGGCGTGCTTCGTGAGGTCGTCGTAGACCACGAGCGTGTGCCCGCCGTTGTAGAGGAAGTGCTCCGCCATCGCGGCGCCCGCGTACGGGGCCATGAACTTGATGGGGGCGGCCTCGTCGGCCGAGGCGGCGACGATGATCGTCGAGTCCAGGGCGCCGGCGTCCGCGAGGGTCTGGGCGATGCCGACGACCGTGGCCATGCGCTGGCCGATCGCGACGTAGACCGAGACGACGCCCGAGTCCTTGTTGTTGATGATCGTGTCGATCGCGATCGCCGTCTTGCCCGTCTGGCGGTCGCCGATGATGAGCTCGCGCTGCCCGCGGCCGATCGGGATCATCGCGTCGACGGCCTTGATGCCGGTCTGCAGCGGCTCCTTGACCGACTGGCGCTGCACGATGCCCGGGGCCTTGAACTCCGCGGGACGCATCTCGGAGGACTCCACGGGGCCCTTGCCGTCGAGCGGCTGGCCGAGCGGGGTCACGATGCGGCCGAGCAGCTGGTCGCCGACCGGGATCTCGAGCAGGCGGCCCGTGCGCTTGACGGTGTCGCCCTCGACGACCTTCTCCCACTCGCCGAAGAGCACGGCGCCGACGTTGTCGGACTCGAGGTTCAGGGCGAGGCCCGTCACCCCGTGCGGGAGGTCGAGCATCTCGAAGGACATGGCGTTCTCGAGGCCGTGGATGCGCGCGATGCCGTCGGCGATCGACAGCACCGTGCCGACCTCGGTCAGCTCGGCCTGGCCGGCGTCGAGGCCCTCGATGCGGCTCTTGAGGATGGAGGTGATCTCGTCAGGCTTGATCTGCATGGTGGGTGGGACTCCCGTGAAACTGGTTTAAGCCCGGGAGACCTGCTTGCGCAGGTTCTCCAGACGGGTGCGGATGGAGGCGTCGAGGATCGAGTTGCCGACGCGCAGGACGATGCCGCCGAGGACGTCGGGATCGACGGAGGACTCGAGGTCCACCTTGCGGCCGGTCTGCTCGCCGATCTCGCGGCCGATGCGCTCGATGGTGGCCGCGTCGAGCTCGACGGCCGAGGTGATCTGGACGGGCAGGAGCTTGTTCTCCTCCCCCCAGAGCCGGTCGTACTCCCGCTTGAGGCGGAAGACGGCGGGCATCCGGTGCTTCTCGACGAGCAGCTCCAGGAAGTTCTGCACGACGGGATCGGCCCCGTCGAGCATGCCGGTGAGGCCGTCCTTCTTCTCCTGGGTGGAGAAGTAGGGCGAGAAGAAGAAGACGGTCAGCTCGCGGTTGCCCTCGAGGGCCTCCGCGAACTGGCCGAGCTGCTCCTTGACCACGTCGATCTTGCCGCCGTCCTGGGCGACCTCGAAGAGCGAGCGGGCGTAGACGCGGGCGATCTCCTCCATGCGCTAGCGACGCTCCCCGCTCAGCGCGGTGAAGTCCAGCTCGCCGAGCGCCTCGTCGACGAGGCGCTTCTGGTCCTCGGCGGTCAGCGTCTTGCGGGTGACCTTCTCCGTGGCGGCGACGGTGAGGTCGGCCACCTCGTTGCGGATCTCGCCGATGGCGCGGCGGGTCTCCGCCTCGATGTCCTTGCGCGCCTGCGCCATGAGCTCCTCGCGCTTGACGCGCGCGGCTTCCACGGATTCGCGCTCGGTCGAGGCGCCGGCCGCGCGGGCGCGGGTGACGATCTCCTCGGCCTGGACGCGGGCCTCCTTGAGGCGCTCCCGGTACTCCGCGAGCAGCTCGTCGGCCTCGGCCTTCGTGCGGTTCGCGGTGTCGATGGAGTCCTCGATCGCGTGCTGGCGCTTGTCGAGCGCCTCCGTGATCTTGGGGAACGCGTACTTGCGGAGCACGTACAGCGCGACGAAGAACGAGAGCAGCGTCCACAGCATGAGCCCGACATCGGGGCTCACGAGGAACGTGGAGCTCTCCTCCTCACCACCGCCGCCCTCGACGAAGCCGAGGACGAAGGTGGCGGCGTTCGTGACGACGGCCGCCATCTCTAGAGGAAGAAGGCGATGAGACCGAAGATGAACGCGTAGAACACGATCGCCTCGGTGAGCGCGAAGCCCAGCCACTGGATCGACGTGATCTCGTCACGCATCTCGGGCTGGCGGGTCACCGACTCGATGACCTTGCCGAAGATGTAGCCGACGCCGACGCCGGGGCCGATGGTGCCGAGACCGGCACCCACGCCCAGGGCGATGGCCTTCATGCCGTCGAGGCCGTACTGGGCGGGGTCCCCGGCCTGGGCCAGGGTGGTGATGAGGGAGAGATCCACGGTTGCGTCTCCTTGGAAGCGCTGAGTTTCGATTTGGACGGGGAAGAGGGGTGCTTCGGGCCTAGTGGTCCTCGGCGACGGCGCCACCGAGGTAGATGGCCGTGAGCGTCGAGAAGATGAAGGCCTGCAGCGTCGCGACGAGGCCGACCTCGAAGAGGAAGAAGGCGACGGCGAGCGGGGCGGTGACGAAGCCCAGGATGAGCGAGCCCGCGAAGCCGAGGTTCAGGAGGACGACGAGCCCGCCGCCCATGAACAGGATGAGCAGGTGGCCCGCCAGGATGTTGGCGAACAGACGCACGCTGAGCGACACGACGCGGACGAAGTCCGAGATGAGCTCGATGACGAAGATCGGCGCCTTCGCGGGGCCCTCGACGCCGGCCGGGACGAGGCCCTTGAAGAAGCCGATGACGCCCTTGGCCCGGAAGCCCTCGATGTGGTAGGCGACCCACACGACGAGCGTGAGGACCAGCGGCACGGAGAGGTTCGCCGTCGCGGCGTAGAGCGCGAAGCTCGGGATCTCCAGGCCGAAGACGTCGACCTTGTGCTCCGTGTTCGTCGGCAGCGGCAGGTAGCCGATCATGTTCGAGAACCAGATGAAGAGGAACAGCGCGGCGATGAAGGGGAACCACTTCGCGGCCATGCGCTTGTCCATGTTGCCGCCGGCGATGTTGTCGCGCATGGCGACGTACGCCGTCTCGACCGCGGTCTGCATGCGGTTGGGCCGCGCCTGCATGCGGTTGGCGATGTAGAAGAACGTCCCGATCGTCAGGGCCGTCGCGACGAAGAGGTAGAAGACCGCCTTGTTGATGTCGAACGGCCCCGGCAGCTCGATCCACGGGTCGAGCTTGAACTCGTTCTGCGGCTTGAACTCCTCGGCCCCGAAGGCGGCGCTCGGCGCCAGCGCGAACAGGACGAGGGGGGTGGCCAGGGCGGCGAGGCGGGTCAGCATCAAGAGGGGACCTGGGTCGTCTGGTTGGTGAAGGGACGGGCGACCATGGCGGTCGAGAAGTAGACGGTGAAGCAGACCACCACGAGCAGGGCGGCCGCGAGGCCGACGCCGTCCTCCTGGCCCGCGGCGAACCAGCCGCCGAAGATGGCGAGGGCGGTGAGCCAGCCCCGGCCGATCATGGAGCCCGCGGTGAGGCCCGCGACCTTGCGCATGTCGGCGATGGAATCGGAGAGCTCGCGGTCGCGGTTGCCGACGGAGTGCGAGGCGATCTCGAGCGCGCGGCGCTCCGCGACCTCCTTGATCGCCTTCTGCAGCACGTAGGCGACGGCGCCGACGAGGTAGCCCGCCATCGGGAACCCGGCCACCAGGAACACGGGCAGCGCGAGGAGGAGGACCACGAGGTCGGCGTGCTTGACGGCGGACATCAGGGGCGCCGGCTCAGTCGCCGACGCGGCGACGGGCGGCGCGATCGCAGGGGCGGACGTGGCCGAGGGCGCTCAGCAGCACCCGTTCGCGACGCGGGGCGGTGGCCCGACGGAACCGGCGCGAGCACGCACGACGCCCCTTGGCGGGGAGGTCTCGGTGGTCGTGGGGATCGCGTTGCGGCATGGACGGGCGGCGCAGCCTACCGGGGGTCGGCAGGACTTGGACGTGACGTGCCGAAGGCCGCTGCGCCCGGTGCGGGGAGCGGGGCTTCGACGGCACGGCCAGCATAGCGGTCGACACCGAGTTTGTGCGGACTTCGTGACACTTGGTGGCAGGCGTCACAGACGCACGTGCTCGAACCCCACTTCGTCTCCCCGCACGTGCGCGAGGCCCATCGTGTGGTGGGGCTGGCGACGGCGGTCGGTCGGAGAGCCCGGGTTGAAGAGCTGGAACGGGTGCCCGGCGACGACGGCCGTCTCGTGGAGCGGGATGTGCGAGTGGCCGAACACGACCGCGTCGACGCCGCCGAAGCGGGCCTGCATCCGGGCCATCCGCCCCGCGGCGGGCCCCGCGTCGTGGACCATTCCGATCCGCACCTCCCCCACCTCGACGACGCGCTGCGCGGGGAGCCGCTCGTGGAGCGCCGGGGGGTCGACGTTCCCCGCGACCGCGTGGGTCGGCGGGCCGAGGGCCTCGAGCGCGTCGAGGACCTCGGGGGCCGCGAGGTCCCCCGCGTGCAGGATGAGGTCGGCGCCGCGGCACAGCTCGACGCAGCGGGCGGGGAGCTCGCGGCTCCCGCGCGGCAGGTGCGTGTCGGAGATGATCGCGATCGTCGTGGTGGCGCCCACGGTCGCACCGTACCCTGGCCCCCATGGCCGCGCCGCCCGCCCCCGCGCTCTCGCCGGGCCGCCAGAAGGCGGGCTGGATCCTGCGCCCGGAGGCGCTCATGCTGCGCGCCCGCGCCGAGGTGGGCCCGGCGTTCACGCTCGAGCTCCCGATCGGGCCGGCCGTCTTCCTCGCCGACCCCGTGACGATCCGCGAGGTCTTCACGGGGGACCCGGAGGTCTTCCGCGCCGGGGAGGGCAACGCGCCGCTCGAGCCCGTCCTGGGGCCGGCCTCGCTGCTGCTCCTCGACGGCCCGGAGCACCTGCGCCGGCGCCGGCTGCTGCTCCCGCCGTTGCACGGCGAGCGGCTCGCGGGCCAGCGCGCCGCGATGGAGCGCATCACCGCCGCGGACGTCGCGAGCTGGCCGCGGGACGTCCCGTTCGCCCTCGAGCCGCGGATGCGGCAGATCACGCTCGGGATCATCCTGCGGCTCGTCTTCGGCCTCGCCGAGGGCCCGCGCCACGACGAGCTCCGCGGCCGCTTCGCGCAGCTCCTCCCGCGCGGCGCGGGCAACCTCGCGCTCGTCCCCGCCCTGCGCCGCGAGCTCGGCGGCCGCTCGCCCTGGGGCCGCTTCATGGCGAACGTCCGGGCGATCGACGGGGTGCTCCTCGCGGAGATCGCCGAGCGTCGCGGGGCCGGGGACCTCGAGGAGCGCACGGACGTGCTCTCGCTGCTCATGACCGCCACCGACGAGGACGGACGGCCGCTCGAGGACCGGGAGCTGCGCGACGAGCTCATGACGCTCCTGCTCGCGGGCCACGAGACCACCGCCACGGCGCTCGCCTGGACCTTCGAGCTCCTGTTCCGCCACGAGGAGGCCTACGCGGCGCTCCGGGCCGACCCGGGCGGCCCGTGGCTCGACGCCGTCTGCTCGGAGGCGCTGCGACTGCGCCCGCCGCTCCCCGTCGTGGTGCGGCGGCTCGCCACCCGTACCACGGTCGCGGGCCATGACCTGCCCGCCGGGACGCGCGTCGCGCCGTGCATCTTCCTGGCCCAGCGCGACCCGGTCGCCCACCGCACACCGCACGCGTTCCGGCCCGAGCGCTATCTCGGCGTGGCGCCGCAGCCCCTGACCTGGCTCCCGTTCGGCGGCGGGACCCGCCGCTGCGTCGGCGCCGCGTTCGCGCAGCTCGAGCACCGGACGGTCCTGCGCACCGTCCTCGAGCACGTCGCGCCGCGCGCCGCCGACCCGCGGCCGGACCGCCCCGCCCGCCGGACGATCGTGCTCTCCCCCGCCCGCGGCGCCCGGGCCGTCGTCTGATGACCCGCCACCCGTACACGCTCCTCGACGTCTTCACCGCGACGCCCCTCGCCGGGAACGGCCTCGCCGTCGTGCACGCCGCCGACGGCGTCCCCGACGCGACCATGCACGCCTTCGCGCGCGAGACGAAGCTCGCCGAGACGACCTTCGTGCAGACCGCGACGGCCGCGGGCGCCACCTACCGCAACCGCATCTGGACCGTGAGCGAGGAGCTGCCGTTCGCCGGGCACCCGTCGCTCGGGACGGCCGTCGCGGTCGCGCTCGAACGCGGGGAGACCGACCTCACCTACGTCCAGCAGACCCACGCCGGGCTGCAGCCCGTCACGGTCCGGCGCGACGGCGACCGCGCGCACGCCTCCGTGCTGCAGGAGCCCGCGGTGCTCGGCGCCGAGCTCGACCCCGCCGCCGTGATGGCCGCGGTCGGGCTCGAGGCCGCGGATGCGCACCCGGCGCTTCCGCCGCAGCACGTGACCACGGGCCTCCCGACCGTCGTCGCCGTCCTCGCCGACCCGGATCGGCTCCCCCGCGCGCGGTACCTGCAGCCCGCGGTCCGGGCGCTCTCGCCCGGGCGCTCCTTCAACCTCTACCTGTGCGCGCTCGACGGGCCGGGGACGGCGCGGGCGCGGATGTTCCCGAGCCTGCCCGAGGAGGAGGAGGACCCGGCCACGGGCTCGGCGGCGGGCCCGCTGCTCGCCTACCTGCACGCCCGCGACGGCCGGGAGCACGTCGCCGTGACGCAGGGCGTCGAGCTCGGCCGGCCGAGCCACCTGGACTGCCGCCTGGAGGACGGG
>JAOPZO010000440.1 GCA_025964065.1 Solirubrobacterales bacterium
GCGCGGTCGACCGCGAGCCGGACGCTGCGCGGGCCGAGGAGCCGCCGCGGGATGCGGACCCCGACGCCCGCCCAGTCCACCCGGGCGGCGTTCTCGTTCATGTCGCCCGCCGCGGGCGCCACCACCACGACGCTCCCGCTCGTGAGCGCGCGCAGGACGGTGCCGTGGCCGCCGTGGCAGACGACGGCGGCGCAGTGCGGCATCGTCCGCGAGTAGGAGACCCAGTCGACGAGCCGTGCGTTCGCCGGCACCTCGACGGCCGGGATGAGCCGGCGGCGGTTCGTCGCCGCCAGGACGCGGACGGGCGCGTCCGCGAGGCCCGCGAGCGCCGAGCGCAGGAGCTGGTGCCGCGGGTCCTGCGAGGTCGAGGGCGCGACGAGCACGAGCGGCGCGTCGCCCGGCGGGAGCTCGACGTCCTCCGTCGGCGGCTCCCACTGCAGCGGGCCCACCGCGTGCGTCCCGGCGGGCGCGCCGCCGGGCCGCGGGTACTCGAGCTGCGGGAACGTCCCGACGAGCACGAGCTCCTGCGAGATGCCGCCGTGCACGTGCGCCAGCGGCGGGAGCCCGAGCCGCGCGCGCGTCTCGTTGAGCTCCCGCCGCCCGTACTCGAGCCCCTTGGCCATCAGGCCACCCGTGGCCCGGTCCCAGAGCCGGCCGCCCGCCGCGGTGCGCGGCAACCGGGCGCCGACGGAGTACAGCGGGAAGCCCGGCGCGGGCCGTGGGTCGACGTGGGGGACGAGCGTCGCCCAGCGGACCCCCTCGAGCTCGGCGGCGAGCGCGGGCGCGAGCGTCAGGACGTCCGCGACGACGACATCGGGCCCGAACTCCCGCACGAGCGGGCGCGTGTCCGTCGTCGCGCGCACCACGGCCTCGTACGGCTTGAGCGGGCGCTCGCGGGTCGGGAACACGTGGTACTCCGGCGCGGCGGAGAACTGCATGCCGGCCGTCTCGACCGGTGCCCGCCAGCGTTCCCAGGTCTGCACGCAGACCTCGTGCCCGCGCTCGTGCAGCGCGGAAGCCAGGGCGATCGCCGGGAACGCGTGGCCCGGATCGCCGAAGGCGCCGAGGAGGACCCTCAACTCGCGAGCTCGGCGACCAGTCGGAGCTGCTCCAGGCGCTCCTCCCGGGTGAAGGCGACCGGGGTCACCCCGAGCGTCCCGACGCCGGCGTCGCGGTACGCCGCGAGGCGCTCCCGGACGTGCTCCTTGGGTCCGCACAGCGCGATCGCGTCGATGAGGGCGTCCGGGATGGCGGCCGCGGCCTCCTCCTTCTTGCCCTCGAGGTAGAGGTCCTGGACCTCCTTCGCGGCGTCCTCGTAGCCGTAGCGCCGTACGAGCTGGTTGTAGAAGTTCTTGTCGCGCGAGCCCATGCCCCCGATGTACAGCCCGAGGAACGGCCGCATGAGGTTGCGCGCCTTCTCGCGGTCGTCGGAGACGTAGACCTGCACCTGCGGCGCGATCTCCACGTCGGCGACCGTCTTGCCGTTCCCGGCGCGGTCCACGCCGACCTGGATCTCGTCGAGGATCACGCGGACGTGCTCGGGGGAGAAGAGCGTCGGGATGACGCCGTCGGCGATCTCCGCCGCGAGCTGCGTGTTCTTCGGGCCGATGGCGGCGACGAAGATCGGCATGTGCTCCTGGACCGGGCGGATGGTGAGCTTGAGCGCCTTGCCGGGGCCGTCGGGCAGCGGGAGCTGGATCGTCTCGCCCTGGTATTCGACGCGCTCGTGGGCGAACATCATGCGGAGCACCTCGACGTACTCCCGGGTGCGCTGCAGCTGCTTCGCGAAGCGCACGCCGTGCCAGCCCTCGCTGACCTGCGGCCCGCTCGTCCCGATCCCGAGGATGAAGCGCCCGTTCGAGAGCTGGTCGAGGGTCGCGGCGGTCATCGCCGTCATGCCGACGGACCGCGCCGGCATCTGGAGGATCGCGGCGCCCAGCCGGATCTTCGTCGTCTGGCCCGCGAGCCAGCCGAGGATCGTCGCGGCGTCGGAGCCGTACGCCTCCGCGGTCCAGACGGAGTCGTACCCGAGCCGCTCCGCCTCCTGGACCACCGCGAGCTGGTCCTCCGAGGTGAGGCCGAGGCCCCAGTAGCCGATGTGCACGCCGAGCTTCATGCAAGGACCCTTTCAGAAACAGGGGATTCCTTGGCCCCGGCGTCGGGGACCCATACGCTCACCAGAGGAGGCGCCGGCAACGAGCCGGCCGAGCACGACATGCCACGAGACCGATCCACCATCGAGGACCTGCGCCGGGTCATCGACTGCCTGCCGACCCACACCCGTGAGGCGATGCTCGAGGGCATCCGCGTCAACGAGATCATCGTCGGGGCCTACTCCGACCGGGACGGCGGCGTCTGCCCGATGCTCGCCGCGCACCGCTGCGGCGGCCGCACGAGCTTCATCTCCTTCGCCCGCGCGTGGGACGCCTTCACCGGCGTCAAGCGCGCGCGCCGCGCCACGGAACGCGAGCTCGCCGTCCTGGAGCGCCACCTCGTCGCGTCGCTCGCCGCCGAGGGCAGCGCGACCGTCGCCGGCACGGGCGAGGTCGACCTCCGCTCCGCCATCGCCGAGCACCAGGCCGCGTCGCGCGACCGTCGCTCCCGCGAGGCCGCCGACACGGGCGGCTGGGGCTTCCTGAAGGAGCGCCGCGAGCGCCAGGACGCCGAGCGGGCCCTGGAGCGCGCGGAGCGCG
>JAOPZO010000456.1 GCA_025964065.1 Solirubrobacterales bacterium
CGCGCGAGGTCGTCGGCCTGGCGGTGCGGCTCGGGGGCGTACGTCGTGTCGCCGAAGCCGCGCCGGTCGTAGGCGACCAGGCCGAGGGTGCCGTCGAGCGCGGCGGCGAGCGGCGCCCAGCAGCGGCGGTCCGCGACGCCCACCGCCGACTTCTCCCACGGGCCCCGCCGCACGAAGCTAGGGTCCCCGTTGAACGGACATCCTTGCAACGCAACGGGAAGTGGTGGCTGACATGGCGGACGTGGACGTGCTCGGGATCGTGGGCGCCGGGTTCATGGGATCGGGGATCGCGGAGTCCGCGGCGCTCGCGGGCAAGCACGTGGTCGTGCACGAGCCCGAGCAGGCGCCCCTCGACCGCTCGCGTGCGGGCCTCGAGCGCTCCGTCGCGAAGGCCGTCGCCCGTGGGCGCCTCGACGAGGCCGGGGCGGCCGGCGTCCTCGACCGGGTCGTCTACACCACCGACATCGGGGGCCTCCGCGCCGCCGACGCGGTGGTCGAGGCGATCATGGAGGACCCGAAGGTCAAGGGGAAGCTCTTCCAGGAGCTCGACCGCCTGCTCCCCGACGCGCGGTTCCTCGCCTCGAACACCTCGTCGATCCCGATCGCGGAGATCGCCGCGTGGACGCAGCGCCCCGAGCGCGTGCTCGGCCTGCACTTCTTCTCCCCCGTGCCGGTCATGTCGCTCGTCGAGGTCGTCGACGCGGTCGACACGGGCCAGGAGGCGCTCGACGACGCCTGCGACTTCGCCGCCTCGATCGGGAAGCACACGATCCGCACGAAGGACCGCTCCGGCTTCATCGTGAACATGCTCCTGGTCCCCTACCTCATGTCCGCGATCCGGATGTACGAGGACGGGTTCGCGACCGCGGAGGACATCGACGAGGGCATGAAGCGCGGCTGCGGCCACCCGATGGGTCCGCTCACGCTGTGCGACTTCATCGGCCTCGACGTCATGTACGCCATCGGCGAGTCGCTCTTCGAGGAGTTCAAGCGCGCGGACTTCGCGCCGCCGCCGCTGCTGAAGCGCCTCGTCGTCTCGGGCCACTTCGGCCGCAAGAGCGGGCGCGGGTTCTACGACTACTCCGGGAGCCGGGCGGCCGCCTGAGGGGGCCGCGGCGCCGCCACCCCGCTCAGCCCTCGAAGTCGCCGGCCTCGCGGCGGAAGCGCTCGAGCACGTCGACGAGCCCGTCGAGCTCGGAGCGCTTCAGCGGGACCGTCCCGAACCCGATGGCGTTGAGGTCGGCCGTGGCGGCCCTCGCGGTCGCGGTGCCCTGCTCCGTGATCGTCGCGAGCGTCGTCCGCCGGTCCGTGGGGTGCGGCGTCCGCGTCACGAGCCCGAGCCCCTCGAGGCCGTCGATGAGCGACGTCACGCTCGTCTGGTGGACCTGCAGCCGCGTCCCCATCTTCCCGAGCGGCAGCGAGCCCTCCCGCGAGTAGAAGAGGAGCATGAGCGCCTCGTAGCGCGGGAACGTCAGGCCGTGCGGCTCGAGCTGCTCGTTCAGCCGCGCGAGGACGATCTGGTGCGCGCGCATGATCGAGGTGACCGCCGCCATGGGCGGCGCCGTCGCCGGGCCCCAGTGCTTGCGCCACTGCCGCGCGGCCTCGCGGATCGGGTCGAAGGAGAGCGCGGGCGCCATGCGGGAGGAAGCCTCCCACGCCGCGCGCCCTGGGGTCGCTGCGGCGGGCCCAGGAGCTCCTAGGCGAACTCGGGGCGTCGCTTGGCGAGGAAGGCGGCGATGCCCTCCTGCCCCGTCGGTCCGGCCGCGAGCGCCGCGATCGACGCCGCCTCCGCGTCGAACTGCTCCTCGAGGCCGGCGCCCCACGAGCTGTCGAGCAGCCGCTTGATCGCGGCGTAGGAGGCCGTCGGCCCGGCCGCGAGCTTCGCCACGAGCGCCTCCGTCTCGGCCACGAGCTCCTCGTCGGCGACCGTGCGGGTCACGAGGCCGATCCGCTCGGCCTCCTCGGCGCCGATCCGGCGATCCGTGAGCATGATCTCCGCCGCGCGCCGGCGGCCCACGAGCCGCGGCAGGAGCCAGGAGGCGCCGCCGTCCGGGGAGAGCCCGACGCCCGCGTAGGCCATCGTGAACGTCGCGGACGCGCCCGCGAGCGCGACGTCGGCGCCCATCACGAGCGAGAAGCCCGCACCCGCCGCGGCGCCGTGCACCCGCGCGACGACGGGCGCGGCGAGCCCGCGGAGCACCACGAGCGCCTCGTGCAGCGTGCCCGCGAGCTCCGCGAGCGCCGCCTCGGCGTCGGGCTGCGCGGCCATCCAGGCGAGGTCGCCGCCGGGACAGAAGAAGCGCCCCCCGGCCGTGACCAGCACGACTCGGGCGTCGCCGTCGGCCTCCAGCGCCCGCGCATGCTCGCGCAGCGCCTGCGCCCACGTGAGGTCGATGGCGCCCTCGATGGTGAGGACGGCGACGCCGTCGGCTCGGCGGGTGAGGTCAACGGTTCCCATGGCCGGGATCCTAGGTCGCGAAGGCCCCGCCGAGGTTCCTGCCCGACACCACGTCGATGAGTCCGTGGTCGGTGAGCTTGAGCTCGGGGATGACCTCGAGCCCGAGGAACGAGAGCGCCATGAGCGGATCGCGGGCGCGGCAGCCGAGGCCGCGGGCCGCCGCGATCACCGCCCGCAGCGCCGTGGCGACCTGCTCCGCCGGCCGATCGGACATGAGGCCCGCGAGCGGCAGCTCGAGCGCGGCGAGCAGCTCGTCGCCGCGCGTCACCCACATGCCGCCGTGCGTCCCGCGCGCCGCGGCGATCGCCGCCGCGATGCTCGCGTCGTCCGCGCCGAGCACGAGCAGGTTGTGGTGGTCGTGGGCGACCGTGGTTGCGAGCGCGCCCGTGCGGAGGCCGAACCCGGAGACGCGCGCGGCGGCCGCGCGGCGCCCCGTGTGCCGGTCGAGCGCCAGCAGCAGCGCGGTGTCCTCGCCCGGGTCCTCCACCCGCTCCGTCAGGAGCCGCCCGTCCAGGAAGCCCATCGCCGGGAGCGCCTCCGCCGCCAGCCGCGCGGCAGCAACGTCCACTCGCTCGGGCAGCCGCAGCGGCGCCCCGGCCGGCGCGGGCACGGTGCCGGCGCCCTCGGCCACCC
>JAOPZO010000050.1 GCA_025964065.1 Solirubrobacterales bacterium
GGCGCCGCCGCCCGCGCCCCCGAGCCCCAGCAGCTTCGCGAGGAGCCCGGCGCTCCACGGGCTCCCGCCGAGCGCGGCGAACCCCTCGCGGACGGTGCGCAGCCGGGCGCGGTACTCCGTGCAGCCCGAGCACTCGCGCAGGTGGCGACGAGCGCGGGCGTTCATGCGGACCCCGCGGTCGTGCGCGGCGGCGACGTCCAGGCGGATGTCGACGCAGGCGGTGTCCCGGGCCTCCCGCGCCTCGGTCAGCCCGATGCGCGCGCGCACCAGGAGCGACTTCACGGACGGGATGGTGACCCCGAGCGCGTCCGCGAGCTCGACGTAGGTGAGCCCCTCGAGCTCCCGCATCAGCAGGGCGGAGCGCTGCTGCTCGGGCAGCGCGCGGACGTCGGCCACGAGGCGGCGCAGATCCTCCCGGCGCTGGAGGTCGGCGAGCGGGTCCGCGAGCGAGGAGAGGCTGTCGTAGAGCTCGCCCGTCGGCTGGTTCGCGGGGCGCCGGAGGTGGTCGATGGAGCGGTTGTGGGCGACCCGGTAGAGCCAGGCGCGGAGCGTGACGGGCCGGTCGTCGGCCCGGAGCGCTCCGTAGGCGCGCAGGAACACGTCCTGCAGCGCGTCGTCGGCGTCGGAGCGCGAGCCCGCGAGCATCTGCCGCGTGTAGGCGAAGAGCCGCGCGCGGTAGCGGTCGTGGATGACCCGGAACGCGTCCTCGTTCCCGAGCCGGAAGAGCGCGACGAGCTGGTCGTCCGTGCGCAGCCGGAGGAGCCGGCCGCCGCGGGCGGCCGTCGTTCCTGGCGCTGAGGGGAGAGAGGCCGCTTCCATGCCCGTCGACCGATGCTAACGGCGTCCACGGACGAGGGTTTCGGAGTTTCGTGCGCGTTCAGGCGAGTCCGTCGAGCAGGCGCCCGACGACGGCCAGGAGGCGCTCCCGCCCGACGGCCCGCTCGACCGCGCACAGGTGGCGGTACAGCTCGGCCCGGAAGGGCGCGAGGAGCACGTGCGCGAGCACGTCGATGTCGAGCGCCGGGTCGAGCTCGCGCAGCAGGATCCGCACGTGCGTGTGGTAGGCCGGGTACGGGCCGCCGCCGAAGCGGGCGCCCGCCGGCATGGTGCGCTCGGCCTCGGCGATGAGGTCGCCGTGCTCGTCGAGGAACGCGCTGAACGCCGCGAAGAAGGCCTCGAGGCGCTCGCGCGGCGGAGCCCCAGGACCCAGGGGCGCCGGCCCGCGCAGGAACGCGTCCTGCAGCTGGGTGTCCTCGGCCTCGAGCAGCGCGAGGGCGAGCCCGGAGCGGTCCCCGAAGCGGCGGTAGAGCGTGCCCTTGCCGACCTCGGCGTCGGCGGCGATCTCGTCCATGGAGACGCACTCGACGCCGCGCTCGGCGAAGAGCCGCTTCGCCGCACACAGGATCCGCTCGCGGTTGCGGGCGGCGTCGGAGCGCTCCGCCCGGCCCGCGGGCTGGAGGACGTGCAGCTCGATGGGGGCGCGGGGCTCGGGCATGGCGGACGGCGAGGATCGTAGACCCGCCGACGCCCTGCCGGAGCCGGACACGTCAAACCGCCACGGGAAGCTGCGCGGTCGCGGCCGCCACGAGCTCCTCGAGGATGGAGCTCAGCTCCTCGCGGAGCTCGGGCGTGGCGAGCTGCCCGTCGTCGTCGAAGTGCTGCGGCGCCTGCCCCACGGGCAGTTCCCGGTCGAGCGGCTTCCCGCCGACGGCCTCGACGACCTTGCGGACCTCGGCCTGCGCCCAGACCGCGCCGAACAGGCCCGTGCTCGTGCCGACGACGGCCACGGGCTTGCCGCGCAGCGCGTTCGTCGCGCTCGGGCGGGAGACCCAGTCCAGCGCGTTCTTGAGCTGGCCCGGGATGGAGTGGTTGTACTCCGGGGTGGCGACGAGCACCGCGTCCGCGCGGGCGATCGCGTCACGCAGGAGCGTCACGGTCCCGTGCGGGTCGTGCTCGTCGTCCTCGTCGAAGGGCGGGATGGCCTTGAGCCCCTCGTGGAGGACCAGCTCCGCCCCGGACGGCAGCAGCTCGGCTGCCGCCCGGAGGAGGGTCGTGTTCCACGAGTCGGTCCGCAGGCTCCCGGAGATGGCCAGGATGCGGGTCATGGCTAGGCGGCCTTCACGAAGAAGAGCTCGAGCTCGAGCTTGACCTCGTTGGCGAGCGCGAAGCCGCCCTTGGGGAGCGGGGCGTTCCAGTCCAGGCCGAACGCGGTGCGGTCGATCTTCGAGGTGACGGTGATGCCGACGCGCGTGTTGCCCATGAAGTCCTCGACCGGGCCGGAGAGCGAGCCCGTGCCGACGACGCGCTGGGTGGAGCCCTTGATCGTGAGGTCGCCCTCGATCGTGATCTCCTCGCCCGCGGTGCTGAACGAGCTCGAGGTGAACGTGAGCTCGGGGTGGGTGGCGACGGCGAAGAAGTCGTCCGCCATGAGGTGACCCTTGAAGTCGGCGACGTCGATGTCGACCGACTCGACCTGGACCGTGCCCGTGAGGACCGACGTGCCGTCCTCCGCGCCCTCGAGCGTCGCGGTGAGATCGGTGAACTTGCTGCGGAAGGTCGTGACGCCCATGTACTTCACGGCGAAGGCGGCGGTGGAGTGGGCCGGGTCGAGGGTCCAGGTGCCGGCGAGGGGGGCGGTGGCGGTGGTGGACATGCGTGGCTCGATTCTGTGGAGTGATTCGGACTGGAGTCCGCTTGCGTTCCACACCATAGCGGACTTCGGTCCGCTTGCAAGCGGTGGCCGTCCGTCCGCTCCGCCACCGATCATGGCGGCGTGCTGCTGCTCGCCCGCCTGACCTGCTCCGACCCCGAGTGCCCCGCCGACGCCGAGGAGGCCGTCGAGACGCTCGAGGAGCTCGAGGAGCTCGCCTGCGAGTGTGGCTGCACCTGGGAGCTGCTGGCGGTCTCCCTCGACGCGACGGAGGTCGCGGCGCTCGCCTGACGGCGGCGGTGGCCCGGTCGGCCGGGAGCTCCACGGGGCTGGCCCTCGTCCCCGGCGAACCGCCACCCGGGACGAGGAAGCCGCCGCGCCCGGCACCGTCCGGGCCGGCGTACCGAGAGGGGGAGGGATGTCCTCCGCGGCGGGAGCGCTTCGCTGCATACTCGGGCGAACGCACCAACGAGGGAGCTGCATGGCTGACTACGCGGTTGTCGACCCGGCGACGGGCGAGACCATCAGGGAGTACCCGACGATCTCCGACGCGGAGCTCGAGACGGCGATCGGCCGCGTGCACGGCGCGCACCCGGCCTGGAGCGCCCGCGAGGTCGAGGAGCGCGCGGCGACCATCCGCCGCATCGGGGAGCTCCACCAGGAGCGCCGCCGGGAGCTCGCGGAGATCATCGTGCGCGAGATGGGCAAGCCGATCGAGCAGTCGCTCGGCGAGGTCGACTTCTGCGTCGCGATCTACGACTACTACGCGGACAACGCGGTCGCGCTGCTCGCGGACGAGCCCATCGAGCTGCTCGAGGGTGAGGGCTCGGCCCTCATCCGCCGGAGCTCCATCGGGCCCCTGCTCGGGATCATGCCCTGGAACTACCCCTACTACCAGGTGGCCCGATTCGCCGGACCGAACCTCGTGATCGGCAACACCGTGCTGCTCAAGCACGCGCCGCAGTGCCCGGAGTCGGCGGCGGCGCTCGAGCGGCTCTACCGCGACGCGGGTGTCCCGGAGGACGTCTACGTCAACGTCTACGCCACGAACGACCAGGTCGCCACGGTCATCGCCGATCCCCGCGTGCAGGCCGTCTCCCTGACGGGCTCGGGTCGTGCGGGCGCCGCGGTGGCGGAGATCGCGGGCCGCAACCTGAAGAAGGTCGTGCTCGAGCTCGGCGGCTCCGACCCGTTCCTCGTGCTCGGGGCGAAGGACCTCGACGCGGTGGTCGAGGCGGCCGTCGGCGGCCGCCTGGAGAACGCGGGCCAGGCCTGCAACGCGGCGAAGCGCTTCGTCGTCGTCGACGAGCTCTACGAGCCGTTCCTCGAGAAGTTCACCGCGGCCCTCACGAACGTGCGGGCGGGCGACCCGACGTCGCCGGACACCGCGATGGGGCCGCTCTCCTCCACCGCCGCCGCGGAGCGCCTCGAGGAGCAGGTCAGGCAGGCGACGGAGCACGGGGCGACGCTCGTCGCGGGCGGCGGCCGGGACGGGAACTTCTTCGAGGCGACCGTGCTCACGGACGTCGCGCCGGACAACCCCGCCTACCGCGAGGAGTTCTTCGGGCCGGTCGCGCAGGTGTTCCGGGTCGGCTCGGAGGAGGAGGCGGTGGCGCTCGCCAACGACACCCCGTACGGCCTGGGCTCCTACGTCTTCACGGACGACCCCGACCAGGCGCTGCGCGTCGCGGACCGCATCGAGGCCGGGATGGTCTTCGTCAACGCGGTGGGCGCCGAGGGCGCCGAGCTGCCGTTCGGCGGCGTGAAGGGCTCGGGCTTCGGCCGCGAGCTCGGCCGCTACGGCGCCGACGAGTTCGTGAACAAGAAGCTCATCCGCGTCGTGGCGTAGGAGCCCGCGGTGGCGCCGGACTCGTAGGAT
Organism: Solirubrobacterales bacterium; assembly: GCA_025964065.1. Lineage (GTDB taxonomy): Bacteria > Actinomycetota > Thermoleophilia > Solirubrobacterales > Solirubrobacteraceae > Paraconexibacter. Next base: position 4,530 of record JAOPZO010000050.1, read on the forward strand.
CCGGCGCCACCATGACCAACGTCGTCGTCTCCTCCGCCGCCCGCACCGCCGTCGGCTCCTACGGCAAGTCCCTCAAGGACGTGCCGCCCACCGAGCTCGGCCGCATCGCGGCCGTCGCCGCCCTCGAGCGCGCCCAGACCGATCCGGCCGACGTCGAGGCCGTCGTCTTCGGGAACGTCATCCACTCCGAGGCCAAGGACATGTACATGGCCCGGGTCGTCGGCGTGAACGCCGGCGTCGGCGTCGACACCCCGGCCTTCACGGTCAACCGCCTCTGCGGCACCGGCGTGCAGGCGATCGTCTCCGCCGCGCAGCAGATCCAGACGGGCGAGGCGCGCGTCGCGCTCGCGGGCGGCGCGGAGTCCATGAGCCGCGGGCCGTACTGGCTGCCCGAGGCGCGCTGGGGCTCCAAGATGGGCCCGTCGAAGATGGTCGACCCCGTGATGGGCGGCCTCACGGACCCGTTCCACGAGATCCTCATGGGCGTCACCGCCGAGAACCTCGCGGAGAAGCACGGCATCTCCCGCGAGCGTCAGGACGCGTTCGCCGTCCTCTCGCACGAGCGCGCGAGCGCCGCGCAGAAGGACGGCCGCTTCGACGACCAGGTCGTCCCCGTCCCGGTCCGCGTCAAGCGCGACACGGTGGACTTCCTCCTCGACGAGCACATCCGCCACGGCATCGACGCGGCCGGCATGGCGAAGCTCCCGACGGTCTTCAAGAAGGACGGCGGCACGGTGACGGCCGGCAACGCCTCCGGCATGAACGACGCGGGCGCCGCCGTCGTCCTGATGGACGAGGAGCGCGCCCGCGAGCTCGGCGCCCCCGTCCGCGCGCGGATCCTGGGCTACGCCTCCTGCGGCGTGGATCCGAAGATCATGGGCATCGGTCCCGTGCCGGCGATCCAGAAGGTCCTCGCGCGCACCGGCGTCACCCTCGGCGACATCGGCGTCATCGAGCTCAACGAGGCGTTCGCCGCCCAGGCGATCGCGGTGATGATGGAGCTCGGGATCGACGACGCGGACCCGAAGGTCAACCCGAACGGCGGGGCGATCGCGCTGGGCCACCCGATCGGGGCGACCGGCTCGATCATCACGGCGAAGATCATGGACGAGATGGAGCGCTCGGACCACGAGCTCGGCCTCGTCTCGCTCTGCATCGGCGGCGGGCAGGGCATCGCGCTGCTCCTGCAGCGCGTCGACGGCTAGCCGTTCTCGGCGCCGCACCTCGCGCGGGCGGCGCACGCCGCCCGCCGGGGGACGGGTCGCGCTACCCTCCTAGTTGCCCACGCAACGATCCCTGGAGGACCCCTGATGGACGTCGAGATCTGGTCGGATATCGCCTGCCCCTGGTGCTACGTGGGCAAGCGGCACCTCGAGGAGGCGCTCGAGCGCTTCGAGCACCGTGACGAGGTCACGGTGACCTGGCGCAGCTTCGAGCTCGACCCGGGCGCGCCCGCGGAGCGCGGCGGCCCCGGCGAGGGCGCGATCCACCTCGCGAAGAAGTACGGCACCACGCTCGAGAAGGCGCGCGAGATGGAGCAGCGCATGACCGAGACGGCCGCCGAGGACGGCCTCGAGTTCCGCTTCGACCGCCTGCGGATGGGCAGCACCTTCGACGCCCACCGGATCGTGCACCTCGCGCAGGAGCACGGGCGGCAGGACGCGATGAAGGAGCGCCTGATGCTCGCGTACCTCACCGAGGGCGAGCTCATGAGCGACCACGCGACGCTCCGCCGCCTCGCGGGGGAGGTCGGCCTGCCCGAGGACGAGGTCGTCGAGGTGCTCGCCACGGAGCGCTTCGCGGAGGAGGTCCGCGAGGACGAGCGGACCGCCTCGGCGTTCGGCGCGAGCGCCGTGCCGTTCTTCGTCGTGGACCGCGCGCTCGGCGCCTCGGGCGCCCACCCGGCCGACGCGCTGCTCCAGCTCCTCCAGCAGGGCTGGGACGCCAAGCCGCGCATGCAGGTCGTCACGGGCGGCGAGGCCTGCGGCCCCGAGGGCTGCTGAAGCTGGGTTCGCGCCGTCCGTGCGGCGGCGCGCCACCCACCCACCCGTGCTCGTCGCGGCGGCCGCCGCGGTGCTTGCGGCGTTGTCGCTGCTGCTCCCGCACGCCCCGGGCTACGACCCGTGGGCCTGGCTCGCCTGGGGCCGGGAGCTCGCCGGGGGCGGGCTCGACACCGTCGACGGCCCCGCCTTCAAGCCGCTCCCGGTGCTCGTGGACGCGGGCCTGTGGCGGCTCGCGGGCGACACCGCCGCCCCCACGCTCTGG
>JAOPZO010000027.1 GCA_025964065.1 Solirubrobacterales bacterium
CCGCGCGCAGCGGCGCCAGCAGCTCCCGGGCGCGCCGCACGAGCTCCGCGTGCTGCGCGAGCGCGACGCACTCCCACGCGGCGCCGACGGCGCTGGCGCCGGCCCCGAAGGCGAGGAGCGCGGCCGAGCTCACGGGGCGAGCCGCTCCGCGAGCACGGGATCGAGTGGCGCCCGCCAGCGCGCGCGGCCGTCGCGCACCGAGTAGAGCTCCCGCGCCGCCGGCCCATCCGCGCCCCGTACGACCTCGGCGACCGCGACGACCCGGCGGCTCCCGTCCCCGAGCCGCGCCTGGTGGACGACGAGGTCGAGCGCCCCCGCCACCTGCTCGCGGATCGCCGCGTGCGGCAGCCCGACCCCGGCCATCAACGCGAGCGTCTCGATCCGCCGGAGCGCCTCCTCCGGGGAGCCCGCGTGCACGGTGCAGAGCGAGCCGTCGTGCCCCGAGCTCATCGCGCCGAGCATGTCGAGCGCCTCGGAGCCGCGGACCTCGCCGACGACGATGCGATCGGGTCGCATCCGGAGCGCGTTGCGCACGAGGCGGCGGATCGTGACCTCCCCGCGCCCCTCCACCGACGCGGGCCGCGCCTCGAGCCGCACCACGTGCGGCTGCTGCAGGCGCAGCTCGGCGGTGTCCTCGATCGTGACGATCCGCTCCCCGGCCCCGACGAACGCGCCGAGCGCGTTGAGCGTCGTGGTCTTGCCCGAACCGGTCCCGCCGCTCACGAGCACGTTGCAGCGGGCGGCGACCGCGGTGCGCAGGACGTCGCGGAGCGGCGCGGTCCAGGTCCCCCGGGCGACGAGCTCCTCCGGGGTGAACCCGCGGGGGCGGAAGCGGCGGATCGTCAGCGTGGGCCCGTCGACCGCGAGCGGGGGCAGGACGACGTTCACGCGCGAGCCGTCCGGCAGGCGGGCGTCGCAGAGCGGCTCGGCCTCGTCGACGCGTCGCCCGAGCGGCGCGAGGATGCGCTCGATCGCATGGCGCAAGTCGGCCTCCTCGGCGAAGCGCACGCCCGTCACCTCGAGCCGGCCCGCGCGCTCCACCCACACCGCGCCCGTTCCGGTGACCATCACCTCGTCGACGGTCGGGTCGGCCAGCAGGGGCTCGAGCGGCCCCATCCCGAACGAGCGGACCGCGATGCGCCGGGCGAGCTCGGCCCGGGTCGCCGCCTCGAGCACGCCGGCTTCCCGGTCCACGAGCGCCGCGATGCGCTCCGGCGGCGGGAGCTCCGCGTCGGCCGAGGCCTCCCCCGCCTCGGCGACGAGCTGCTCGCGGAGCGCCGCGGCCAGGAGGTCGAGCGGGTCGGTCGCGGAAAGGCTCACATCCCTACTAGGGCCGTCGGCGCGCCCGTGCCCTGCCCCGGGTCAGATCCGCTGCAGCTCGGGCACCGGCGGCGCGTCCGCCGGGGAGCGACTGCGGCCGAGCGCGACGAGCGTCGCGAGGCACAGCGCGCTCACGACGAGGAACGGCACGGCGTCCGTCGTGGCCTCTGCCAGCGCGCCGCCCGAGGCCGAGCCCGTGACCTGCCCGATCGCCCACGCGAGGTTCACGAGGGCGAACGCGAAGCCCTGGTCGAGCCCCGAGTGCTCCGCGGCGTCCGCGAGCATCGCCATCGCCGGGGCCCAGAAGGCGCCCAGCGCCGCGCCGAGCGCGACGATTCCCACGGCCAGCAGCCCCGCCTGCCCCGGGAGCGTGAGCGCGACGAGCAGGACGGCCGAGCCGATGAGGCCGGCCCGCACGGGCAGGAGCCGGCCGCGCCGGTCGGAGACGCGGCCGACGAGCGGCGAGACGAGCGCCTCCACGCCGCCGGCGACCAGGAAGGTGATCGCCACGGCGGCGGTGCCGGCGCCCAGCGTGTCGAGGCGGAGCGAGCCGACGACGTTGAGCGCGCCGAAGGCGAGCGCCGGGAGCGTCACGAGCCACATCGCCCGCTGTACCGCCCGGCGCCCCAGCGCCTGGCGCACGGCGCCCAGGCCCTGCTGCTTCGCGACGTGGGTCTGCGGCGTCCCGATCGCCCAGACCGCGAGCGCGCCCGCGACCACGAGGACCGAGGAGAACACGAGCTGCGGCGAGGTCGCCTCGGCGAGCCCACCGATCGCCGGCCCCACGAGCGCCCCGGCGATCCCGGCGCCGAGCGCGGTCCCGAGCAGCTCGCCGCGCCGCTCGGGCGGCGCCTCCGTCAGCAGCCACGCGAGGGCGCCGGCCCAGGAGCACGCCCCGCCGACGCCCTGCACGAAGCGTGCGGCGTCGAGGAGCACGATGTCCTGGGCGAAGCCGAAGACGACGCTCGAGAGCCCCATGAGCACGAGGCCCAGCAGGACGATCTTCTTCGGCCCATACCGCGCGGCCAGGATGCCGCACGGGACGGCGCCGAGCAGGGTGCCGAGCGGGTTGGCCGCGGCGAGGACGCCGGCGCCGGTCTTCGAGAGGTCGAAGTCCTCGGCGTAGGACGGGAGCAGCGGCGCGACCACCGCGTAGAACGAGGTGTCGACGAAGACGATCGCGCTGGCGAGGAGGACGAGCCGGCGCATGGCCCCGCCACCGTAGCGGCGGCGGGGCCGGCCCTTCAGCTCACGGGCCGTCGGTGCGGAACGGGCTCTCCCAGTCCTCGCCGTCCTGGTAGTAGTCGAACGGCGGGTACCGGTGGCAGGTGCTCGAGTAGTACGGCTTGCACGGGTTGAACGGGTTCACACGGGCCTTGGGGTTCGGGGTCGCCCCACCGCTGTGCGTCGTGGAGACGTACGTCGTCGCCCAGTCCGCCGGGCGCTCGACCTCGAAGCGGTTCGAGAACCCGTCGTGGTCCTCGTCGTCCGTCCCGTCCGGGATCGAGTCGCCGTCCGTGTCGGTGTCGACGAAGCTCGTGGCGAGGAACTTCCGGCCGGGGTACACCGACTCCTTGATCTGGTCGATCCCACCGCCCGTGTTCGTCGAGACGAAGTTGGTGAAGGTCTTCTCCCACCACTTGGGCGTCATGCGGCCGTGCGCCTCGTCCCAGTTCGTCAGCCCGTCCGCGTCCACGTCGCGCTCGTCGTCGGAGAGGAAGCCGCTGCCGTCCGTGTCCCGCGGGTCGTCCGCGGCGACCGCCGGGCCCTTGCCGCCTGTGTAGAGCGAGCCGTCGGAGTAGCTCAGCGGGAACGCACCGCCCGTGAAGCGCCACGCGGCGTGCTCGTCGGAGAGCGTGAGGCCGTCACCGTCGTAGTCCTCGCCCGCGTCCTTGCCGTCGAGCGGGTTCGGGTACGGGCGCTTGCCCGGGAACGGGACCGCGGTCGAGTTCAGGTCGATGGCGGCCTGGAACTCGTAGCCGTCGCCGATCGCGTCCTCGTCCGTGTCGAGGCGGTACTGGTTCAGACCGTACCGGCGCTCCTCGGCATCCGTGAGGCCGTCGCCGTCATCGTCGTCGTCGCGGCGGTTCTTCTCCCCGTCGTTGTCGATGTCGTCGTCGCCGACGAGGCAGCGCGGGGCGTCCGTGCTCGGCTCGCAGGCGTTGATCGGGCCCTCGCGGAAGCTGCCGCCGGCCCCGGCGCCGATCTCCGCGAGGAGCTCGGCGAGGTTCGAGGAGCCGTCGCCGTCCTGGTCGTCGTCGGCGTCGCGGACCGTGTCGCCGTCGGAGTCCACGTCGAGCCAGTTCAGCGGCAGGACCTTCTCCGTGTGCGCGAGGACGCCGTAGAGCGGCACGAAGTCGACGATGTCCTGCACGCCCGGCTCGGCGATGTGCGTCGCCGAGAAGACCGCGAGCGTCCGCTGGTTCGCGTCGCGCGGAGCGACGGTGAAGACGGACGGGAACCCGTCGATGAGGTCCTCCTCCTGGTTCGGGAGGCCATCGCCGTCCGCGTCGCGCTCGTTGTCCGAGAGGAAGCCGTTGGCGTCGCGGTCGGCCCACTCGCGCCCGGCGGCCGCCTGTGCCTTGCCGCCCGTGGCCGGCTCGCCGCCGGAGTAGTTCAAGGGCAGCTTGTCCTGCCCGAACGTCGCCCACGCCGCGTACTCCTGGGCGTTGGTCATCGTGTCGCCGTCCGCGTCCACCGAGGCGTCCTTCGCGTCGAGCGCGTTCGGGTACGGGCGGCGGGTCGGGGCGGGCTTGGCCTTGCCGTTGTAGTCGAGCGCCGACTCGTGCTCCCAGCCGTCGGACATCCCGTCGCCGTCCGTGTCGCGCCTGCACGGATCGGTCTTCAACGTCGCCTCGACGGTGTCGCTCAGCAGGTCGTTGTCGTCGTCGGCGTCGTTGGCGTTCGGGACGAGGTCGCCGTCGCAGTCGTTCGCCGTCGTCGTCTTCGAGAGCGCGACCGGGCCGATGACCGGGGAGCCCTTCACGCCGGTGTAGCGGCGGCCGAAGCGGCTCGTGAGGACGCGGACGCGGAAGCGCGTCGCGGTCGGCTTGCCCGACTTCTGCCCGAGCGCGCCGAGCATCTTCGCCGGGATCTTCACGCTGAGCTCGGTCTTCGTGGCCCTGCCGGCCTTCACGAAGACGGCCCGGCCGCCGTTCCGCTTGAACACGACGGTCGTGCGGCCCGTGCCCGCCCGGAAGGCCTTGCCGCGCACGGTGAGCGTGTCGCCCACGCCGAGCTTCATCGGGGTCACCCCCGAGATCGAGGGGAGCTTCGGCGTCGCCGCGGCGGCGGTCACCGCGGGGGCCCCTCCGAGCAGGCAGACGGCGAGGACGAGGACGAGGCGCTGGAGTCGGGTCATGTGGAGGAGGCGACGCAGACGGGGAGGCGTCACCTGGCTCCCCATCGGCCCCATCCCGGCCGCGCTTGAGGCGGCGCCCATCCCGCGCTGGACGTTCGGACGAGTCACAGGCCGGAGCCCACGCGAAGGCCGGCGGCGCCCCGCCGGCGGTCGCCCTCCGCCCGCGGCAGGACGCGGAGCTCCCGCGCGAACGACTGCGCCGCCGCGAGGTACACCGCATCCCGGAGCCGCACCCGTAGCGCGACCGCCACCCGCGGCGCCGGGTCTGCCCCGCGGGCCGCGGGAGCGGGCGCCGCGCGCAGCACCTCTGCGTCCTCGAGCGCCAGCGTCGTCTCCCCCTGCTGGTCGGCGGTGTCCCGCGTCACGAGGACGTCCACGCGGCTCCCGGGCACCACGGACTCCGCGGACCCCGTCGCCACGAGCTCGGCCACCCGCTCGCCCGGGCCCACCGGCACCGCGGCGCCGGCGAGCTGCGCGGGGTCCGCGGCGAGCGACGGCGTGAGGTCGGTCCCGGCGGGAATCGCCACCGCCGCCTTCAGCCCCGCGACGTCCCCGGCGCTCGTGAAGGCATCGGCCGGCGCGTAGCGGGCGGGAACCCGCCGCAGCGCGAGGCGAGCGCGATCGAGCGGGGCGCCCGGCCGCACCGCTTCCCGCGTGACGAGGACCGTCACGGGCGCGCCGAGGGATCGCCGCAGCTCCGCCTCGCGCCCGGCGACGTCGGATGCCGCGAGGCCGCCCAGCAGGACGGC
>JAOPZO010000044.1 GCA_025964065.1 Solirubrobacterales bacterium
GGACAACCCGCGCGCGTGGGCGCGCGAGGCGCTGAGCGTCGCGGACGTCCTCGCGGCGCCCCGGGTCTGCGACCCGCTCGGCGTCCGTGACTGCTGCCTGGTGACGGACGGCGGCGGGGCGCTCGTCGTCATGGCCGCGGAGCGCGCCGCCGCGCTGGGGCTCACGCGGGCCGTCCGCGTGCTCGGGGTCGCCGAGGCCCACCACCACCGTCACCTGACCGCGATGCCGTCGCTCGTCCACACGGCCGCGTCGGAGTCGGGGGCCCGGGCGTTCGCCGAGGCCGGGCTCGGCACGGGCGACGTGGACTCCGCCCAGCTCTACGACGCGTTCACGATCACGCCGATCCTGTTCCTCGAGGACCTCGGGTTCTGCGCGAAGGGGGACGGCGGGCCGTTCGTCGAGAGCGGCGCGATCGCTCCGGGCGGCGCGCTCCCGACGAACACGAACGGCGGCGGGCTGAGCTACCAGCACCCGGGGATGAACGGGATGCTGATGCTCGTGGAGGCGGTCCGCCGGCTGCGTGAGGAGGGGGACGAGGTCGCGCTCGTGCACGGGAACGGCGGGGTCTTCTCCACGCAGAGCACCGTGCTCCTCGGCCGGAACTGACGCAGCGACGGCGGCGACGGCCGTAGTGTGGGAGCGATGCGCCTCCTGCTCGCCGTCGTCCTCGTGCTCGCCGCAGCCGCCCCCGCCGCCGCGCAGGAGCCCGGCCCGGGGGAGGCGCCGGACCCGGCGATCGCCGACGGCAGCGCGCAGCGGGCGCTCGACGCGGCGAAGGCGCGCTGGAGGGCCAGGGGCTCCCTCTCCTACACGCACGAGGTGCGGCTCTCGTGCTTCTGCGCGCCGTCGGGCTTCGAGCGGATCACGCTGCGCGGCGGGAAGCTCGGGAAGGTCCCCCGAGGGCTCGCGGACGTCGCGACGATTCCTCGGCAGTTCCGGCTCGTGCAGCGTGCGATCGACCAGGGCGTGGTCGACCTGACCGTCCGCTACGGCACGCGCGGCAACCCGCTGCAGGTCTCGATCGACCGCAGCCGGCGCATCGCCGACGAGGAGTCCTACTACACGATGCGCCGCCTGACGCTGCGTAGCATCTGAGCCATGGCAAGCGCTGAGGGCAAGAACTTCGAGGCGATCGTGAAGGGCAAGGAGCAGCACAACAAGAACTGCCCCTTCCCGCCGCACACCGTGCGCATGAACCCGTTCGAGATCGAGCGGATGCAGTGGGAGGAGGGCGACACGATCGCCGGCCTCCGGCTCGAGGGCGACGGCGCCGTGGGCACCGGGTCCTTCCGCCTCGTCTGCGACGGGAACGAGCCGCCGGAGCTCGAGATCGAGGAGCGCGAGACGCGGTTCGTCGGGGAGCCCATCCCGGTCCCGGTCGGGCCGGGCGGGCCGCGCGAGGACGACGCGCCGCCGACGGGACCGCGCTTCACGGGCTGAGCGCCGGGAACGCTCCTGGCATGGACAAGGAGCAGCAGGAGCAGTTCGCCGAAGCGGTCGAACGCAAGAAGGCCGAGGCCCAGGAGGCGTCGGAGACCCCCGAGCCGCACGAGGCCGGTCCCCCCGGGAAGGTCGCGCTCGACGCGACGGGCCAGGGGCAGCCGAGCCTCACGCGGAGCGGCTCGCAGGACCAGTTCTCCGTGCGGGACAAGAACGCCGGGCACGGCGGGAAGACCGCGGACAAGTGGAACCAGTGAGGCGCTGACGCGGCGCCCCGTGGGGCGCCGCGTTCCCTCAGGCCGTCGGGCGCACGCCGCCTGAGCGGCGCGACTTGCGGCGCTCGGAGAGCGCCCAGTTCGCCATCGCGCCCGCGTCGGCGCGGCGCCGGCCGTTGGGGCCGCGGAGGCTCTTGCCCTCGACCTTCGGCAGCTCGGGCGCGAAGGACTCAAGCCACTTGTCCTCGGGCTGCGGCAGGACCTCGTCGAGGCCGGTCATCGCCATGAGCTCGACGACCGGGGTGGAACCGACGAGCATCTCCACGCGCGGGCGACGGCGGTCACGGCGGAGCTCGAGCAGCAGGTGCAGGCCGCTCGAGTCCATGAACGAGACGGCGCGGAGGTCGAGGACGACCACGCGCCAGCCGTCGATGCGGGCGTCCTCGACGGCGCGCTCGAGGCGCGGTGCGGTGGTCATGTCGAGCTCCCCGGTGACGGCGAGCACGAGGCGCTCGCGGACGGGGTGCGGCTCGATGCTGAAGGCGGGGGTGAGCAGGGGAACGACCTCCTTGGCGGTTTGCGCTGCGTGCTGACGCCACCCGCCGCCGCCTGGCTGGCGGCCCCGGCCTGCGTTCCGATGCGGGGTCCGGCGCTCCGGGTCTCGGGGCACCGACGTCGGGGACGCTAGCTGCGCCCGCCCCCGGTGCGGTGACGACGTGTCAGGTTCCAACTCCCCGGTGCCACCTCGGTGCGGCGGTCAGACGACGAGGCCCAGGCCGAAGGCACGGCGGAACAGCTCGACCTCGCGCCGGGCGGCCCAGCGGGGGACCGCGGTGTCCTCCGTGCTGACGAGCGAGAGCGTGGCGGTACCGCCTTCCACGGCGAGGTGCGCCTCGCGGACGGACTGGTCGCGGGAGCGCTCGAGGTCCTCGGCGAGGCGGAGGAGGACGGCCATCCGGTCGAGGCGCGCGCGGTCGGCCTTGCCGTGCAGGAGCGGCGCGAGCTCCCCGAGCTCCGGCATGCCCTTGCGGTGGTAGCGGGTCGCCTGGGCGACGAGCGCGAGCTCGGCCGGGTCGAAGCCGGGCAGGCCGGCGTTCAGGACGAGGTAGCGCGAGTGCTTGTGGTGGTCGTCGTAGTCGACGCTCATGCCGATGTCGTGCAGCGCCGCGGCCGCCCACAGGAGCTCGCGCTCCAGCGGGTCGCCGGGGTGGAGGCCGGCGGCGGCGGTCTCGTCGAAGAGCCCGAGCGCGAGCTGCGCGACGTGCTCCGTGTGCGCCTCGTCGACCGCGTACTGCCCGGCGAGCGTCGCGACGGACTGGCGGCGCACGTCGTCGAAGAGCCCGTCCGTGCGCTCGAGGTGGCGGGCGAAGAAGACGCCCTCGCGCAGGCCGGCCTCCGTCGCCTCGAGCGCCGGGAAGCCGCCTGCAGCCATCGTCGCCTGGATGACGACGGCGCCCGCGAGGATGAGGTCCGCTCGGGCCTGCTTGATCCCCGCGACCTTCGCGCGGTCCGCCGGCGGGAGTGCGGCGAGGCGCTCCACGAGCTCGTCGAGGGCGGCGGCATCGACGCACTGGCCCTGGACGCCGAGCGACGGGAGGCCCGCGGCGCGCTGCGCGGCGTTGGCGAGGTTCCGGACCGTGCCGCCGACACCGACCAGGCGCGGGCCGCAGTCCGCGAGCCAGGGCGCGCGCCCGAGCTTCTCGGTGACGTGGGCGCGGAGCTTGTCGAGCTGCTTGCGGGTCGCGGGCCCGTCGCCGGGGAGGAAGCGCTCCGTCATCCGCACGGCGCCCATCCGCCACGAGCCCGAGGTGACCGCGCGCCGGTCCGCGACCTGCACGAGCTGCATGGAACCGCCCCCGAGGTCCAGGACGCAGCCGTCGTCGAGCGTCGTGGAGTTCACCGCGGCGAGGTAGCCGTAGCGCGCCTCCTCCTCGCGCGGGAGCACGCGGATCTCGAGGCCCGTGCGCTCGCGGGCGCGCGCGAGGAACGCGGGGGCGTTCGTGGCGTCGCGGATGGCGCTGGTCGCGACGGCGTCGATGTCCCCCGGGCCGAGGCCGGCCGCGCGGCAGAAGTGCGCGAAGACGTCGAGGGTGGAGAGCGCGCGCTCCATGGGCGCCTCGCCGAGCTCCCCGGTCGCCGCGAGGCCCTCCCCGATGCGCACGGCCTCGTAGATCTCGTCCGTGCGCCGCCAGCGCGCGCCGGTCGTGGTGAACACGACGAGCCGGAAGGAGTTCGACCCGAGGTCGATCACGGCGACGCGCACGTCCGGCATCGTAGGCGGCGCGCCGGCGCCGCGGGCCCTCAGGCGGCGGGCGGGCGGGTCTCGTCGTCGGAGGTGACGGTCGTGACGGGGAGGCCGAGGCCGCCGATCTTGCTCGGGAGGTCGAGCCGGAGCCACTTGGAGACGCGGTGGGGGAGCGTCGAGACGATGACCTCGTCGAAGCCGCGGAGGTTGATCGCGTCCTGCACCGCCGCGAGCGGCTCGGCGACCCCGACGATCCCCTCGACGGGGCCGCCCGCCGCCTGCTCGAGCATCGGGAGCGCGTGGTCGAGGACGGCCTGGCCCTCGGAGCGGGAGACGTCCTCGGGGTCCGTGAGCCGCGCCAGGCCGCGGGTGGGGTTCGGGACGAGCAGCGCGAAGGCCGCGGGGCCCTGCGCGGCGCGCCGACGGACGGCCTCGTGCAGCGCCGGGTTCGCTGCCGTCCTGTGGGCGACGATGAGGACGCGGATGGGCGTTGCGGACTCCATGGGGCTCCTTCGTCGGACGCTGCGCCGATCCTGGCAGCGTGAGCGCCCCGGCGCCAGCTCCGGTGTCCGACCTCGGCGCTCGAGCCGGCGCGGTGGTCCCGGGGACGGCGCGGGCGGGGCAGGAGCCGCGCCCGATCCCGGTCGGGACGTCCTGCATCCCTCAGCCCTTGCGTTCGATGAGCTCGATGCGGTAGCCGTCGGGGTCGCGGACGAAGCAGAGGCGCGAGCCGCCGTCGCTCACGGTGTAGGGCGGGCGCTCGGGGCTGATGCCCTGATCGCCGAGGGCACCGAGGGTGGCGTCGAGGTCGTCCGCGGTGATGGCGATGTGGCCGTAGCCCGTGCCGATCTCGTAGCGGTCCACCCCCGGGTTCTTCGTGAGCTCGAGCCGCGCGCCGTCGCCCGGGAGGCCCATGAAGATGTTCGTCGCGCCGTCGGGGAGGTCGAAGCGGCGGAGCTCCTCGAAGCCCAGGGCGGCGTAGAAGGCGACGGAGCGGTCGATGTCGCCGATCCGGTAGCAGGTGTGGATGAGTTGGGACATGGTTCGTAGGCTACGGGCGTGATCATCGAACGCTCGCTCCTGCCGAACTTCCTGACGAACACGTTCCTGGTCGGGACGCCCGGGGGCGAGGGGTTCTTCGTCGACGCGGGCGGGCCGATGGAGCCGCTGTTCGAGAAGGCCGAGGAGCACGGCATCACGCCGACCCATGTGCTGCTCACCCACCACCACTACGACCACGTGGCGGAGCTCGGCATGGTGCTCGAGCGGTACCCCGGGATCGAGGTCCTCGCGCACCCGGAGGAGCGCGACGGCGTCGAGGGCGTGACGGGCGACATCGGCTTCGGAGACGTGGTGACGGTCGCGGGCCTCGAGGTCACCGCGCTCGGGTCCCCCGGCCACACGAAGGGGATGCTGAACTTCCTCGTCGAGGGGACAGTGTTCACGGGCGACACGCTCTTCAGGAACTCCGTCGGCGGGGTGCGCGCGCCTGGCTCGACGACGTACGCGGACCTCAGGCGCTCCGTCATGGAGGTGCTCATGGCGCTCCCGCCCGAGACCGTGGTGTGGCCCGGCCACACGGAGCCGACGACCATCGGGGAGGAGTGGGAGACGAACCGCTTCGTGCGCGTCTGGCGCGGCCTCGACCCCGAGGGGACAGGGCAGTGCACGGCGCTCGGCGAGCCGGCGACGCTCGTCCTCCTCGGCGACGACTACGACGGGGGCCACAAGGCCTGGGTCCGCTGGCCCGACGGCCGCGACGACATCGTGCCGGGCTCGAAGGTGGAGACCGCCTGAAAGGGGCCTGACCCCTTTCAGGCGGTGGGGTTGCGAAAGGCGCGCGCCCGCGCGCGGAAGTGCCAGAGAACTGCGCAGGAACGCACGCGGCGCGAGGCAGCGGTGGCTCGGCGTCCCTGGGTGGGACATGCCGAGACCACCGCGCGAGCTCCAGCCCGGCGCCACCTACCACGTCACCTCGAGAGGCAACGAGCGCAAGGCGATCGCCCGCGACGACGCCGACTGGCGCGTGCTCACGGACCTGCTCGCAGCAACGGTGCGCAAGCGCGGCTGGCGGGTCCTGACGTACTGCTTCATGCCGAACCACCTGCACCTCGTGGTCCGAACTCCGGAGCCGGACCTGAGCGACGGCATGCGCGAGGCACTGGGCGACTACGCGCGGCGCTTCAACCTCCGGCACGAGCGCACCGGCCACCTGTTCCAGGGGCGCTTCCACGCGGGCGAGGTCGTCTCGGACGCCCATGCCATGGAGCTCCACCGTTACGTGGCGCTCAACCCGGTGCGCGCCGGCCTGGTCGCCGTGCCGGAGCGCTGGGCGTGGTCCGCGCACCTGCCGTTCCTCGGCCTGGCGCCACCGCCGGCCTTCCTCGATCGCTCGCTGGAACCCTTCGACGGGAACGTCGACGACTACGCGGGCTTCGTCGCCGGGGCCTCCCGCTCGCACCTCCTCGACCTCCTCGGCCCGGGTACCCCGGACCGCCTCGAGCTCGCCCGCGCCTCGGGCTTCAGCCAGCGGCAGATCGCCGCGGAGCTCGGCGTCGGCGAGGACGCGGTGAAGCGGCGCCTGAAAGGGGTCTGACCCCTTTCGGGGGAGGGTACGGTGGGCGCATGGCCCGTCGCGACAAGGACGCCATCCCGACCTCGAGGGTGGCGCGGAGCGCGAAGCTCGGTGGGCTCGCGGCCGGGCAGGCCGTCCGTCAGATGGGGACGCGGGCGGCGAACCTCACCCGTGACGAGGAGGCGAGCACCGCCGCGATGAGCGCGCGGCAGCTCCAGGCGGCCGAGCAGATCGTCACCGCGCTCGGGACGATGAAGGGCGCCGCGATGAAGATCGGCCAGGTGCTGAGCTTCCTCGACGTCGGCTTCGTCCCCGAGGAGCACCGCGAGCAGTTCCAGGCGAAGCTCGCCGCCCTCCGCGACTCCGCCCCGAACGTCGCCTTCAAGGACATGCGGAAGGTCGTCGAGGGCGAGTTCGGCGAGAAGCTCGGCAGGACGTTCGCCCACTTCGACGAGACCCCCATCGCCGCCGCCTCGATCGGCCAGGTCTACCGCGCAACTCTCCACGACGGCCGCGACGTCGCCGTGAAGGTCCAGTACCCCGGCGTCGCCGCCGCGGTCCGCGCGGACATGCAGAACCTCGGGATCATCCTGCGGCTCATGAAGTCCGTCGCCCCCGGCCTCGACGTCCGCGCGGTGGGCCAGGAGATCCGCGAGCGCATCGACGAGGAGCTCGATTACGAGCTCGAGGCGAGCAACCAGCGGGCCCTCGCCCGGGTCTACCGCAACCACCCGTTCGTCGTGATCCCCGGCATCGTCGGCGACCTCTGCCGCACGAAGGTGGTCGTCTCGGAGTTCGTCAGCGGCCGCGGCTTCGAGGAGATGAAGGAGCTTCCGCAGCAGGAGCGCGACCGCCTCGGCGAGATCGTGTTCCGCTTCTACTTCGGCTCCATGTACCGCCACCGCCAGTTCTCCGGCGACCCGCACCCGGGCAACATGATCCTGCTCGACGACGATCGGATGGCCTTCCTCGACTTCGGCCTCTTCAAGCGCATCGCCCCCGACGTCGCGGAGTTCGAGCTCCAGGTCGCCCGCCTCGGCGTCGAGCGGCGCGGCGAGGAGATGATCGCCCACCTCCACCGCGGCGGCCTCGTCCAGGACCCCTCCGCCTACACGCCCGAGGGCGTCCTGCAGCAGTTCGACGACTTCTCCCGCTGGCACACCCGCGACGCCGAGATCGCGCTGCGCCCCGAGGTCGCCACCGCGGTGATGCTCACGATGAGCGACCCGCGCTCCCCCTACTTCGGCCAGATGCGCAAGGAGACGCTTCCGCCCGACCACCTCTTCGGCCGCCGCCTCGAGATGCTCACGCTCGCCGTGATGAGCCAGCTGCGCGCGAAGGGCAACTGGCATCGCGTCGAGCGCGAGTGGCTCTACGGCGAGCCGGCGGTCACCGAGCTCGGTCGCCTCGAGGAGACCTGGGCTCGCTCCACCTAGAGCCGACCTCCGGGAGCGTCTGCACCTGGAAGAGCGAGGTGGAGCCCGGGCCGCCGCTCGGCAACCCCGCAGTGATCCCGACGCGTGCGCCCGGCGGCAGCCAGCCGAGCTCGACGATCCGCGCCGCCGCGTCGGAGATCAGGTCCTCCGTCACGTGGTGCCGCCGCATCGACGCCGCCTGCACGCCCCACATCAGCCCGCAGCGCCGCACGGTCTCCTTGCCGGGCGAGAGCGCGAGGATCGGCACGTTCGGGCGATGCGCGCTCACGAGCCGGACCGACCGGCCGCTCAGCGTCGGGATGACGAGCGCGTCGAGCTCGAGCTCCCGCGCCGCCGTGCACGCGTTGTGCGCGAGCGTGTAGGACGGGTCGCGGGCGTCACGCGAGACGCGGTGCTCGTTCCACTCGCGGTAGGGCAGCTCGCGCTCCGTGTGGATCGCGATCGCCGCCATCATCTCGATCGCCTCGATCGGGTACTGCCCCACCGCCGTCTCCTGGGAGAGCATGATCGCGTCGGTGCCGTCGAGGATCGCGTTGGCGATGTCGGCGACCTCCGCGCGGGTCGGCCGGGAGCTCGAGACCATCGAGTCGAGCATCTGCGTCGCGGTGATGGACGGCCGCGCGAGCTCGCCCGCCAGGCGCAGCAGGTGCTTCTGCACCATCGGCACCGTCTCGATCGGGAGCTCGATGCCGAGATCCCCGCGGGCGACCATCACGCAGTCGGCCACGCGCAGGATCTCCTCCGCCCGGTCGACGGCCTGGGGCTTCTCGATCTTCGCGATGAGCGGCGCGCGCGTGTGCTCGCGCACGAACGTCACGTCCTCGGGCCGGCGCACGAACGAGAGCGCGACGAGGTCGACGCCGATGTCGATCCCCACGCGCAGGTGCGCGAGGTCCTCCTCCGGGACCGACGGGAGCTCCGCCGTCTCGCCCGGGAGGTTCATGCCCTGGCGGCTCGCGACCGTTCCGCCCACCTCGACGACCGCCTCGACCTCGAGCTTCTCCGCGCGCACCTCGAGGCACCGCAGGCGGATGCGGCCGTCCGCGAGGTACATGACCTCGTCGGGCTCGACCGCCCGCACGAGCCCCTCCCACGGCATGGGGATGCGGCGGTTCGTGCCCGGCGCCTCGTCCGCCGCGAGGGCGAACGTCACGACGTCCCCGACCCGGAGCGGCATCGTCTCGTCCGCGAGCGCGCCGATGCGGATCTTCGGGCCCGGGAGGTCCTGCAGGATCGCCACGGGCCGCCCGGCGCGCTGCGAGGCCTCGCGCACGAGCGCGGCGACCTCGTGGTGCTCGTCGTGGCTGCCGTGGGAGAAGTTCAGGCGGGCGACGTCCATCCCGGCCGCGACCATGCGCACCAGGACCTCGGGATCACGCGACGCGGGGCCGATGGTGGCGACGATCTTCGTGCGGCGCATTGCCCAGGACGCTACTCGCCGCACGGGTCGGGACGGGTGGCGCGGGCCCAGGCGGCGAGCGCCGCGTCGCGGTCGGCCCGGCGCGCACGAGCGTCGCCACGCCCGGGACACGGGCATCTTGCTCCCGGGGGCGAGATCCCGAGCTGACGGGCGGTCCCCGCGTGGCGCACCCCGCCGAGCGCGCGGTCCTCCAGCGCGAGGCGCTGGGCGGCGGCGGTCCGGCCAGGTCGCCGATCCGGTGGGCCCACGGGCCTCGCGCGCGCGGTCCCGCACATCAGGAGCCCACTGCACCGACCCCAGGCGTCACGGACCCCTTACCGCGCGAGCGCGACCCCGCGCGGGAGCGTGAACGTCGGGTAGAGCTTCGGGTTCGTCGTGCTCTTCCGCACCCGGGTCCCGAGCCGGTAGACCGCGGAGGCCTGGCCCTTCGGGGCGGCGACGGTGACGGAGAACGTGCCGTCGGCCTCGGGCTTGAAGCGCTTGACGACCTCGCTCCTCTTGCACGAGACGCGGCGGGTCAGCGTGATGGTCTGCCGCGGGGTCGCGAGCGGGCGCGTCACGCGGCCGCGGATCGTGACCTTCCCGTCCTCCGCGCCGAGCCGCTCGACGAGCATCCGCCGCTCGAGCTTCAGGTTGAGCGACTTCTCCTTGCCGAGCACGGCCTGGTACCGGGCGCGGTTGCTCGAGCGCAGCCGCTCGGCGGGCAGGGCCGCGGTCGTCTTGAACGTGCCGTCGGAGGCGACGAGCGCCCGCCCGGCGGTGAGGCCATCGCCCTCGAAGCGGATCGTCACGAAGCGGCCGACGAGGCGCTTGTCGGCGACGCCGAGGATCGTCACGCGATCGTCCTTGCGCACGACGTCGGTGAGGACGAGGCGGCGGGAGGTGCAGGAGAGCGGCGCCTGCGCGGCGACCGTGGGGGCGCCCGCCTCGGGTGGCTCGGCACGCGCCCCGGTGGGCGGCGTGCAGTCGACGCCCGCGGTGCCGACCTTCGCCTCGCCGAGCACGAGGTCCACGACGTCCTGCCCGAGCGCCCTGACCTTCACCTCGAGCGCCGTCTGGGTCAGCGACGTCGCCGTCCGCGTCCGGGTGCCGGGCTTCACGGAGACCTGCGCGAGCTGGATGGGCACCGCGATCGGCGGCAGCGCCGCGACCGTGGAGGCGACGAGCGCCTGGATCTGCGTGATGGCCGAGGTGACGACCCCGCCGAGCAGCCCGCCCTGCAGCGGCAGGAGCGCGTCGACGAGCGGGACCTTGACTCTCGTCAGGTCGATGGCCGAGGGGTCGATCGTCTGCGTGTCGATGATCGGGCGGTCGCCGACCGTGTCGACGTCGATGCTGTTCCCGAGCACGGAGAGGCCCGTGACGCTGCGCTGACCGAACATCGCGGGGGAGCCGGCGACGCAGCCCGCGCCGGCCTGGGCGACCGCGGCCTGGACGCGCAGGAGGTCGGTGGCCGGGAGCTTCAGGAGCTCCTTCAGCGCGGCGTTCACGTCGATCCTCACCGTGTTCGGGACGGGCGGCAGGAGGTTCAGCAGCGCGTCTGCGGTGTTCAGCAGCGTCGCGACGGGCGTGATGTCGATGGCCGGGATCGGGGGGAGCGGCAGCGCGATCTGGTCGAGCGGGAGCGCGAGCCCGAGCGAGGCGAGGCTCCCGACCCCGAGGTTGCCGACGCCGCCGACGGCGCCGTTCTGCTGGAGGTCCGAGCGGCCGTCGGGCCCCGTGCGCTGCGTCGCGGCGAAGAGCACGTCGGCGGTGAGGAACGGCAGCGGCCTCGTGATGTCCGCGCCGCCGACCACGCTCGTGCCGCAGGCCTTGCCGCGGTTCACGACGAGCGGCTCGATGGCCGGCGCGGTGAGGAGCGTGCCGCGGAGGACGCTCGCCTCGCAGGTGAAGGGGCGCCCGGCCTCGGCCGCCGAGGCCGGCGCGGCGGCCGTCGCGAGGAGCAGGCCGACGGGCAGCAGGAAGCGCCGACGGGGGGATCGAGACGTGGAGCGCATCGGGTGGACATCGTCCACTCCGCGCGCCGCCTTGAGCCCGCGGCCCGCTTGAGGCCGTATGGCGGTGGGGAGGAGAACCCCCATGGCCGCACCCGACCCGCACGTCATCGTCCTCTTCGGCGCCCGGGGGGACCTCGCCGCGCGCAAGCTCCTTCCCGGCTTCTTCCGTCTCCTCGGCGCCGGCCTCATGCCGGAGGACTTCCGGATCGTCGGCTCGGGCCGCCACGCGCCGGACAGCCACGACGCGTTCGTGGAGGAGGTCCGTGACGCGCTCGGGAAGCACGGCGCCGAGGACGTCGACGAGGAGCGCTGGGCGACGTTCGCCGAGCGGATCTCGTTCGTCGCCTCGAGCGCCGACGACGCGTCGGAGCTCGCGGCGGCCGTCGCGGCGGCGCAGGAGGAGCTCGGCGAGGGCGCGCGGCGCCTGCTCTACCTCAGCGTGCCGCCCGGCGCGATGCTCGGGATGGTCGAGCAGCTCGGGGCGAGCGGCCTGGCCGACGGCGCACGGCTCGTCGTCGAGAAGCCGTTCGGTACCGACCTCGACTCGGCCCGGGAGCTCAACGCGGCGCTCCACGACGTCGTCGCGGAGGAGCAGGTGTTCCGCATCGACCACTTCCTCGGCAAGGAGGCGGCCCAGAACGTCCTCGCGCTGCGCTTCGCCAACGGCTTCCTCGAGCCCGTCTGGAACCGCGACCACATCGCCGCGGTGCAGATCGACGTCCCCGAGGAGCTCGGGCTCGAGGGCCGCGCGAGCTTCTACGAGGAGACGGGCGCGTTCCGTGACATGGTCGTCGCGCACCTCTTCCAGCTCATGGGCTTCCTCGCGATGGAGCCGCCCGTGCGCATGGACGCCGGCGCCCTGCGCGACGAGAAGGCGAAGCTCTTCGAGGCCGTCCGTCCGCTCGACCCGTCCCGGGTCGTCCTCGGCCAGTTCGAGGGGTACCGCGAGGAGGACGACGTCGCCGACGACTCGGGGGTCGAGACGTTCGCGGCCGTCGAGCTCCACGTCGACACGTGGCGCTGGGCCGGCGTGCCGTTCCTCCTGCGCACGGGCAAGGCGATGGCCGCCGCTCGTCGCACGATCACCATCGCGTTCCGGGAGCCGCCGCTGCGCATGTTCGGCCTCGAGGACGGCACGGGGGACCACGCGCGCCCGAACGTCCTCGTGCTGGAGCTCTCCGACACGCCCTCCGTGCGCCTCGAGCTGCTCGCGAAGGCGCCCGGGCCGGACATCGCGCTCGCCCCGGCCGCGATGGAGCTCTCCTTCGCGGACCCGGACGACGGCGACGACCGCCTCGAGGCCTACGAGCGCCTGCTGCTCGACGTGATGCTCGGCGACCACACGCTCTTCACGCGCGCCGACGAGGTCGAGCGCCTGTGGGCGGTCGCGGCGCCCGTGCTCGAGCAGCGGCCCGAGGTCCACCCGTACGCCCAGGGCTCGTGGGGGCCGGAGGCGGCGCTCGACCTGCCGCCCCGGCCGGGCTGGCGGCTGCCGGACTGAGGCGCGCCCTCAGGCGAAGGGCTTCGCGGTCATCACGTAGAGGGTCACGACGATCATCGCGAGCGTGATGAGGGTCCACGTACGGGCTGCGCCGAACGACAGCGCGTAGGCGGGCGCGTCGCCGGCCTCGGCCGCGCTGAGCATGCCCTCCTCGTTGCGCCGCAGGATCGTCGCGCCGAGGCCCGCGATCGCGAAGAGCATCACGAGCGAGATCGTGACCCACGGCTCGTCCCAGAGCTCGCGGTCCGTGGCGAGGTACGCGCCCGCGAGCAGGATCACGCCGATCGCCGGGCCCGTGACCTTCTTCGAGAACGCGATCTGCAGCCGGTGGAACCCGGCCCGCTCGCGCAGCGGCGCCTTCGCGTTGACCGCCAGGAACAGCGGGTAGGCGAAGAGCGCGCCGAAGGCGGTCACCACCGCCGTGATGTGGACCCAGAGGACGACGTCGTAGAACTGGACCGCGAGCATGCGCGGGAGCCTACGCCCGCGCGGCGCTCAGACGAAGCGCCCGTCCTCCTGCAGCACGTCGCCGTCCACCGTGATCCGCCCGCCCTGCCGCAGGTCGCAGATCATGTCCCAGTGCAGTGCGGACTCGTTCGTCCCGCCCGTCTCGGGGTAGCTGCGGCCCAGCGCGAGGTGGACCGTCCCGCCGATCTTCTCGTCGAGCAGGATCGTCCCCGTCGGGCGGTCGATCCCGTAGTTCGTGCCGATGCCGAGCTCCCCGAGCCGGCGCGCGCCCGCGTCGGTGGCGAGCGCCTGGTCGAGGTACGCCTGGCCCTCCTCGGCGGTGGCGGAGACGACCTCGCCGTCGGCCCACTCGAGCTCCACCCCGCGCACCTCGACCCCCGCCGGGCTGCTCGGGATCGTGTAGCGGACGCGGCCGTTCGCGCTCGTCTCGAGCGGGCCCGTGAAGACCTCGCCCGAGGGCATGTTGCGCTTCCCGTCCGAGTTCACCCACGTGCGCCCCGTCACGGTCAGCGTCACGTCGGTGCCGTCGGCCTCGATGCGCACCGTGCGTGCCTTGCCGAGCCGCTTCGCGAGCTGCTGCTGGAAGGCCCCGAGCTCCCGCCACGCGGTGACGGGCCCGGCCGGGCGGTCGAGGAAGAGCGCGCTGGTCACGAAGCCCGCGTACTCCTCGAACGGCAGCCCGGCCTGGTCGGCGAGTGCCGGGGTCGGCCAGATCGTCGAGCACCAGCGCTTGCGCTGGGTCTGCTCCTGGATCGGCCGCCGCGCACGGCGCGCGCGCGTGAGGCGGTCCGGGTCGATGCCCGCGAACGCGCGCACGTCCTCGGGCGCCTGGATGCCGAGGACGGCGTCGACCTTCCTCGCCTCGAGCAGCGCGAGGGACGGGAACTCCTCGAGCTGCCAGTCCTTCGCGTGCTCGTAGAAGCCGCGGGTCTGTCCCGGCACCTCGACGCGCAGGTGCGGCCACGCGTCGGCCGCGAGGATCGCCCGCTGCAGCTCGAGCAGCAACGGCGCGGCGAGCGAGGTGCTGCGCACGAGCACCTGCTGGTTCGGCTTGACCTCGAGGCAGTAGCCCACGAGGAGGTCGGCGAAGGCCGCGGGGTCTGGCGCGCTCATGGCGGCCATCCTCGCACGGCCCGCTCAGGGTGCTTCGAGCTCGGGGAAGTGCTCCGGCACGTGCGCCCGGAGCGCCTCCCGCACCGCGGTGCGCTCCTCCCGCGTGGCCGCCCGGAAGCGCGCGAGCAACGCCGCCTGGCCCTCCGTCGGGACCCCCGCGACCGTCCAGCGGACCGCCAGGCGCTCGAAGAGGAACTCCACCGCGCGCTGCCACACGTCCTCGCGGGCGGCCGCGGCGCTCGA